>NZ_JXTH01000029.1 GCF_000836725.1 Anoxybacillus thermarum
AGTCCAAGCGGGTTGAACAGGCCAAACGGAAGGCAGGACGGTTGTGGGCAGATGTGGTGCGTCAGAATCTACCGTGTCTGCAGCGGTCATCCGGGACGCCGATCCATCAAGCGTTGTCGGCGCTTCGGGATTTTGGTTGGGTGTAAAAAAATGGAATACAATATCATCACTTCAAGATGAGGGATGAGAGTCCAAAAGCGCTTACGATATCAATTCCTGAAAATGGTTCGCTAACTAGTGATTGACAACACCCGTAGTGAACCGAAAAAATGTTCTCCACAAAGTCTTGACTGACTCTTAACAAGTATGTTCATTGACAGAATAAATTCCGTTGAATATAATGAGAATATAAATGTGGGGTGTTTTAGTTACCTACGATTGTCTTTTCGCTGCCATTAGAAATTGCGGCGGCAAAAGATCGGACGAATGATTTGAAAACTTGTCGCTCATCCGCAGGCGACTAATAAGTGGCGGACTCGAAAACTTGTCGCTCATCCGCAGGCGACTAATAAGTGGCGGACTCGAAAACTTGTCAAAAAAAGAAGCGGGGTGTCCGCTTCTTTTCCTTTGGATTGGGGTATTATGATATGTCTGAACATTTTAAAATTTATTTCATCAAAGAAGAATTTTTTTCAATCACCGACTGGACACAATACAAAGTACCTATAAAAGAGAGAAGACCTGCGTTAATTTTAGTCATTGAAAAAGAAGAATTCCCTAATGGGCTTTTTTGTATTCCAATCACAAAAGATGATGATAAAAACGGAAAGATGAAAGCATTATCGATGAAAAGACCAGATTTTATACACCCCATTAAAATAAATCGTTATGATAGTTATTTATTGATACAAAATATGTATATTATTCATAAAGAATTCATTGGACAACCATATACTTTAAATGATGTTCCTTTTGAAATTAAAAACACGAAACTGCGGGGAGAAATAATGAAAAAAGTAAAAAAAGTGGATGCACTTTTGAAACAAGGTATCATTCATTACGTACCAAGAGAAAAAGTGTTTGAAATCCAATTGAAATATCTAGAAGACAAAAGAATTCTTGAAAGGACAAATATCATAAATAACCATACCTAATGAAAAAGACGGAAATATATTCTGTCTTTCAGATTATTGTTGAAAAGAAGGTGCCCGTTTGGACACCTTCTTTTTATTCTCCAACAACTTCGCTTTCAAATCGGTCAATGTCTTGATCGGCGCCGATGACGATTAAAATATCACCTGCGTAAATGACTTCTGAGGCAAGCGGTGACACGATAATGTCGTTGTTTCGTTTAATCGCAACGATGTTAATGCCGTATTTGGCGCGAATGTCTAACTCAAGAAGCGAGTGGCCATGGAGCCGTTCATTTGCGACAATTTCAACGATGCTATGGCGATCGGACAGCTCTAAATAATCAAGCACATTGTTTGAAATCATATTGTTCGCAATTCTTTCGCCCATATCCCGCTCAGGATGAACGATATGGTCGGCACCAATTTTTTTCAACACTTTTTCGTGATAATCGTTTGTCGCCTTTACCGTAATTTTTTCGACGCCAAGCTCTTTTAAAATAAGCGTTGTTAAAATGCTCGCTTGAATGTTGTCACCGATGGCAACGATGACGTGGTCAAAGTTGCGAATGCCTAAACTTTTCAAAACGTTTTCGTCCGTTGAATCGGCAACGACGGCTTGCGACGCAATCGACGCATATTCGTTCACTTTCTCTTCGTTTACATCAATCGCAAGCACTTCCATTCCTTGCTCGCTTAACGTGCGACATACGCTGCCTCCAAAACGCCCAAGACCGATGACCGCAAATTCTTTTTTCTTCACGACATATCCCCTCTTGTTTGATATTCATCAATGACGCGGATGATTCGTTTTTCTAACATATTCATTCCGCCGCTTCCTGCTTGATAATGGCGAAATATACCGTCTGCATCAAATACGTAATACGTCGGTACGCATCGATTATCAAACGCCTCTTTTAACCGATGATCGTTGTCAATGAAAAGCGGATGCGTAATCCCATATTGTTCCGCAAGCTGTTTGACGGCTTCAACGTTTTCATCTCCGTCGCGACGCGGCATATGGATGGAGATGACGTTTAATTGTCCTTCATAGCGATCGCGAAATTCGTTCACTTGTTTGATTCCGTCTTTACAAAGATGGCAGCTAACCGCCCAAAAATGAATGAGCGTCGGTTTGCCGATGAGCTGTTCGCGAGTGACGTTTCCGTTTAGTACGACTGTTGCTCCGTCTAATAATGGCATAGGCTCTCGTAATTTCATCATTCTTCTTCCTTTACTTTATGATTTCCTTTCCATGCGATATAGCGAGTCAAAAGTTCAATGGCCACACCGATCGCTTCTTCGTTCGGATTTAACTTCGCATGATGCAAACCGAACGGAGATTGCACGCCGAGCCAAAACATAAAGCCGGGAATGCGCGCGAGCATGTAGCCGAAATCTTCGCCCGTCATCGCTTCTTGGCAACGAACGAGCCGAACGTCTGTTTTTTGTTCCACAAATTGCATAAATTCATTCGTTAACGCCTCATCGTTATACACTTGGTAATACATCGAACCGTAATCCATATGCGCTTCGCAATCGTAAGCGACTTCGATGCCGCGCACGATCGCTTCAATGCGCCCTTTTACTTTTTCCATCGCTTTCGGCGATAACGTGCGAATCGTCCCTTCTAGTCTTGCCCGCTCGGCAATGACGTTTTGTACGTTGCCGCTCGTCAGTTTGCCAATCGTAATGACCGCGCTATCAAGCGGATTGACGTTGCGGGAGACGATCGTTTGCAGCTGCATAATGAGGGCGCTTGCGGCAACGACCATATCTTTCGTTTCATGAGGAAAGGCGGCATGTCCTCCTTTGCCGATTAAATCAATAAAAAGCTCGGACGTATTCGCAAATAATAACCCTTCTTTTGTCGCAATCGTTCCGACCGGATATTCCGGAGCGATATGCAAAGCGAGCACCATATCGGGCATCCATTGTTTCATTTCATCGCTTTCAAGCATCGGAAGCGCCCCACCCGGTCCTTCTTCCGCTGGTTGAAAAATAAAAAGCATGTCGTCGTCAATCGGATGATGGACGACGTGGGTGAGCACACCAAGCGCAATCGCCATATGCATATCGTGTCCACATGCATGCATGCGTCCTTCATGCGTCGAGCGAAACGGCACGTCTGTTTGTTCGTCAATCGGCAATCCGTCCATATCCGTCCGATAACCGATCGTTTTCGTCGGCGCCATGCCGAGAACACGCACGAAAATGCCTGTGCGCCATGTTTTGATTTGCAACCGTTCTTGTGGGAGACTAGCTAAATAATCTAATATATATCGTTGTGTTTTCCACTCTTGAAAGCCGAGCTCAGGAATTTGATGCAAATCGCGGCGAATGTTTATAAACATTTCGATCCCTCCTTTTGAAAAAAGCGTGGAATGGATCCACGCTTTACAGTTGGCGAAGTTCTTGTTTAATTTCTACTTTTGCTTTTGTTTTTTCGTCAATTTGTTTAATGACGCGCGCAGGAACGCCTGCAACAACGGTGTATGGAGGCACATCTTCTGTCACGATCGCACCTGCGGCAACGACGGCACCTTTTCCAACCGTCACTCCTTCTAAAATGACGGCGTTTGCTCCGATCATTACATCATCTTCCACAATGACCGGTTTAGCTGACGGTGGCTCGATGACACCAGCAAGTACAGCACCCGCACCAACGTGGCAGTTTTTCCCGACTGTCGCACGTCCGCCAAGCACAGCGTTCATATCGATCATCGTTCCTTCGCCAACAACGGCGCCGATGTTAATGACCGCTCCCATCATAATGACGGCATTATCTCCAATTTGCACTTGATCGCGAATGATCGCTCCCGGCTCGATGCGCGCTTTTATATGTTTTAAATCAAGAAGAGGAATCGCAGAATTGCGACGGTCGTTTTCCACGACGTAATCTTCAATTTTATGTTTGTTCGCTTCAAGCGCTGTTTCAATGTCCGTCCATTCGCCAAATACGACGCCTGTCTGACCTGTAATAAATGTTTTCGCGCTCGGGCCAAAATCGATGTCAGCCACGTCTCCTTTTATGTATACTTTCACAGGTGTTTTCTTTTTGCTGTTTTGAATAAAGGAAATAATTTCATTTGCATCCATCATCATCGCAACTTCCTCCTTATCATTTTATTTTTTTACTTTAACAAATGATATAAACGGTGACAAGCCTATTGTCGCTTTTCGTACATCGAGCGGTTGAACCGCTTTAATATTTCACGGCGCGTAACGATGCCTACAAAATAACCGTCATCATTTTCTACGCATAAAAATGGATGATCAATAAGCAACTTCAACGCTTTTAAAAATGAATCGTTTACATGTAGGCGCGGCATGTTGCGCTGCATCACTTGTTCCACTTTCATCGTGTCCAACCGTTCGAACTCGATCCGCTCAATGCCTAAAATGGCATCCATAATCATCGTCATACTAATGAGCCCTTGCAGTTTATACGTCATATCTAATACCGGGATAGCTGAATATCCTGTGCGCGTTAAGACGAGTAACGCGTGTTGTAAATGATTCCCCACTTGCACGTGCGCCACTTTATCGGACGGAATCATTAGTTCAGTCAGCGATGGTTGTTGCATCATCATTCCGCCTTTCACAATATAATCCCCATCTGTCATTGTATCATGTTCGTTTCGATATGGAAAAGCGAGAAGTGCAATAAAAAAGCCTTCACCTATGTGAAGACTTAATTCAACAAATCAAAAATTTCAATGGCGATCATATCAATATTGTCGAACTGATACGATTTCGGCTTCTCGCCTTTTTCGTACACTTCTAATACGAACGTGTTCGTTTTTTCATAATATGTCACGCTACATTTTTTTTCACCATTGACTTCAAAGTTGCGTTGTGGCGCTTCGTTCGTTCCTGTTTTTTGTTCTTGTAAGCTAATTAACCGTTGGATAATGCCTAATAATTGCGACATGACATTCATTCCTTTCCGATGCGTATTTCAACGACTATTCACTACTGTACCAATATTCGCGGAAAAAGTAAACAAAAACGAAAGCCCACAAAAGCGGGCTTACGTTTGAAAGGCGACGTATGCGATATACCCGAGCAAAAGGGCGACAAACACGATGTATGCAATAAAAACCGGATTGCGCACATACGGATGAGCGGCCACTTTTTCACCGACAGGCGTATCGTATTCGCCTTGTACTTTTTGTCGCTTTCCCACTTGATACGTGTAAACAAGTCCCCCAACTAATACCCCGCTAGCAACAAGTAAAAGCATCCAAGAAAATGTATCCATCATCCCCCACCTCTCTAGGAAACGGTGCGCAAACATCGCCTTGTCGCTGCACAACGTTTGCGCCTTACGCTTACTTTTCCACCGCGAACGATGTTTTATTACAAATGGGCGTTATGTTCAAACAAATATTCATACGTTAAATCGATAAACAAATAATGATGTTCATCAATCGGATACGAGTATGTGCGAATCGTTTCACCTGTTTCAATGTCGCTGTACAAATCAGATAAAATGCCTCGTTTTCGGGAGCGCATGCGAATAATATTTTCTAAAAAATACGGACGCCAGCTCCAATTTTTCATTTCGTATTGCGGCTGTAGCTCCCACGTTTCGCCTCGTTTAAATATGTTCGCGGATTGTTGGAATCCGTCTTCATCGCATACGTAAATGCGAAAACTACAATCGCTCAAATGTTTAGCTAAGACGGAAATGAGTTCGTTAAACGATGAGACTTTTTTATATTTGGCGACGAGCTCGGATACGCGCGCTTGAAATTGTTCGGAAATATCGTATAACGTTTGCAGTTTCTTTTTTTCATGTTGAATGAACGTATGAAACTGATTGCGCAGCCTTTCTTTTAATAAATGTGGCGGAAGAAATGACGGTGACGGTTCGTGCAAATAATAGCCTTGATAATATCGGCCGCCGTTTCGCCACGCATATTGAAGTTGAAAGGCGTTTTCTATCCCTTCATATAGGAGGGTAGCTCCAATTTTTCGCGCTAAAAGCGAAATGGAATAAAGCACATCATCGTACGATACGATCGTCGCAGACGTGCGCAACGCACGCAAATCAATTTTTAATAAATCGGGTGCCAACAACCGAATGCGATCTAAGTTGCTGCTTTCTTTCCCAATGTTATCAACCGCAATTTGAATGCCGTATGTACGCAAATACGTCAATACGTGCCCAAGCTGTTGAATGTCGCCTTTAAAATGATGCTCGGTTATTTCAAGGACGACTCGGTTTAATTGTAAACCTTTTTCTTTATATTGAAGAAGAAGTTGCAAAAACGATTCTCCCCGATCGATCATTAGCACGTTCGCATCGCGATTAATGGAAATGAGCGATGCAGGCTGCTCTTGAACAAACTGTTCGAGCGCTTTTGTCGTTACCGCCACGTCGACTTCCATCCGAAACTCCTCCGGAACCGTTTCGTCGTGAAAAAATGAGCCGAGGCTCATTACTTCATCTCCTTGTTGAAAGCGCCCAAGCACTTCATATCCGACGATGCATTGCTCGTCGGCGCTAAAAATCGGTTGGTAATACGGAACGACTTGATCGATGTGTGTTAAAATGTCTAGCGCATCCAAAACGACGCTTCCTCCCCGCTTTTTTCACTCATTATATCATAAGAAACGCGCCCGTTCATCGTACATCATTCCACTAAAAAAGCGACGTCAGCAAACGTCGCTTTAAAACGGATGTTGATTAAGCCATTGACCGCCGTCGACCGTAATGCACTCGCCATTAATGTACGAAGCCGCATCAGAAAGTAAAAACGACGCGACTGCTGCAATTTCTTCTGGCGTCCCGAAGCGACCGAGCGGCACGCTATCTTTCACACGTTTTTCCATCTCTTCTGATAAAATAAGCTTTTCTGCCCCGCCTGTTCGCTCAATCGGACCGGGAGCGATCGCGTTGACGCGAAAGCCGTATTTTTTTCCCCACTCGACCGCTAACGTGCGCGTCATCGTTAGCACGCCTGCTTTGGCGCACGCCGAATGAATGACACCTGCTCCTGCTCCCCAAGCATATGTAGCAACGATGTTAATGATCGATCCTTTTTGTCCTTTTTCAATCCAATAGTTTCCGACTTCTCGACTACAATAAAACGTTCCGTTCAAAACGATGTCGATGACGCTATTCCAGCCGTTGATCGACAGCTTTTCTGCCGGACAAATAAAGTTGCCTGCGGCGTTATTAATGAGCGCATCAATTTTCCCAAAACGCTCATCCGTTTCTTTCACCATCGCAGCAACTAATTCCGGTTGGCGCACGTCCATAACGATTGGTAAAACGCTCCCACCGATGTCAGCTGCCGCTTCTTCAAGCGCTTCCTTTCTTCTTCCGGTAATGACGACATGCGCTCCTTCATCCGCAAAACGCTTCGCCATATATTTTCCCATGCCACTTGAACCGCCTGTCACAATCACGACTTTCCCCTTCATCTTCTCATCCCCTTTTATGAATGGTTATTCATTCATTTTCATTATACTATATATTTAGAAAATTTTTAATATTTTTCTTGCTGTTTTTATCAACTTTTTTCTTTTATAATGAATGAAGAACATTTTCGCGTGGTAAGGTTTGAAAATATGAAACGACGAGATTTTTTACAAACGTTTTTTTCTTTATTCGTCAAAGGAGCGTTGCTTTCCACGGCGGGATATATGTATGCAAAATATATTGAGCCGAGGCAGTTGACGGTCCGGCGTTACGAGCTCGTGCATCCGCTTATTCCAAAAAGCTTTGATGGCTGTCGGCTTCTTCAATTTAGCGACGTGCATTTAGGATATCATTATACTGTTGACCATTTTCAACGCGTCGTGAAGCGAATGAACGACCTCGATCCGCATCTCATTTGTTTTACAGGCGATTTGCTTGATGAACCGAACAAATATGAGCATGTCGATGCGATTGCATCGTTATTGGCAACGCTTCATGCTCCGCTTGGGAAGTACTGTATTTATGGAAACCACGACCACGGTGGATACGGAACAAATATATATAAAGAAATGATGGAGAACGCTGGATTTCGTCTCCTTGTGAACGAATGGGTACGTGTTCGCCAAGGGAACGAACAAATTGTCATTGCAGGGTTGGACGATTTCATGCTCGGTCAGCCGAATTTCGCAAAGACGGTAAAACAGCTGCCGAAAGAAACGTATACGATTGCTCTTATTCATGAGCCTGATCTTGTCACACAAGCGAGCGTCTATCCATTTCACCTTCAGCTGTCTGGTCATAGCCACGGGGGACAAATTCAACTGCCGTGGATTGGACCGCTCGTCACCCCTCCGCTAGCGAAACAATATGTCGAAGGGTTTTACGACGTGCAGCAACTCACCTTATACGTCAATCGCGGTCTTGGAACGACGCGCATGCCGTTCCGCTTTTTAACCCCACCGGAATTAACGTTGTTTACGTTAAAAGCCGGGTTATAACATAAACCCGGCTTGAAACATACATATGCTTCCGATGAGCGAGGCAACGATGTAAAGAGATGCTTCTTTATAATGTTTTCGCAACAATAGCTGCAACGCTTCGACGCTAAATGTCGAAAACGTCGTAAACGCTCCGAAAAAGCCAACCGTTACCCCGACCGCTTGCACGTCGTGTGCGAGCACAACGCCAAGCCCGAACGAACCGAGCCAATTAATGAACAAAATGGAAAGCGGCAAAGATGATTTTTTCGTCCAGCGCAACAGCCATATGCCAAGCTGATAGCGGCACCACGCTCCAAACGCTCCGCCAAGCGCAACGGGAATCATGACGCCTCACCTACTTTTTTCACGCCCATTCGCTCCCCAGCATACATACCCGCATAACAAAGGAGCAATCCACCAACAAAAGATGTGAAGACATATACATTCGCAAGTCCAACATGTTCGTGCCATAACGCCATCGTCTCTTTACTAAACGTTGACATCGTCGTCAATCCGCCGCAAAACCCTGTTCCGATGCCGAGACGCAACCATTCCGCCATCTTTCTCTTTCCGACGTAAGACGTCATCGCCCCAAGCAAAAACGAACCGACATAATTGACGAGCAACGTTCCCCACGGAAATGAAAGAAACGGGAATACGACCGCTACACCGTATCGACATAACGCCCCTAGCGCTCCGCCAAGGGCAACCGCTCCGCTTTCTTTCATGTCATCATCTCCTTATTCTTCATCGTCTGCCACATCGTATGCCATTTGAAATAAAATCATTTGGCTATCTACTTCTTCTTCTCCTTCTGCTCGCTTCACGTAATCGTATTCTCCCTCTTCGTTTTGCTCGCGCGCTTTTACATTATCAGAAAGCAAAATGTGCAATACGTCAATGAGCCGCTGTTTTAATTCTTTGTTAAAAATCGGAAATAAAATTTCAATGCGGCGGTCCATATTGCGCGTCATCCAATCGGCAGATGACAAAAAGACGCGCGCTTGCCCATGGTGGTGAAAATAATATACGCGGCTATGCTCTAAAAAGCGACCGACGATGCTGCGGACGCGAATGTTTTCACTTACTCCTTTCATTTGCGGGCGCAAACAACAAATGCCGCGCACAATTAAATCAATTTGCACCCCTGCTTGAGACGCTTCGTATAGCTTCATGATGAGCTGTTTGTCCGTTAATGAGTTCATTTTCGCAATGATGCGCCCATCGCCATATTGTTTATGATAGCGAATTTCTTCGTCAATGAGCTGCAAAAATTGTTGACGTAAATCAAACGGGGCGACGACTAAATGGTGAAATTCCGGTTTTTCCATATAGCCGCTTAAATAATTAAAAAAGTTTGTCGCATCTTCACCAAACTGTTCATTCGCCGTAATCAAACCGAAATCAGTGTACACTTTGGCAGTCGCATCGTTATAATTGCCTGTTCCTAAATGGACGAACCGCTCAATTTTCCCATGTTTTTGGCGTACAATTAACGTAATTTTACTATGCGTTTTTAAATGCGTCATGCCATAAATGACGTGGCATCCTGCTTTTTCAAGCTCTTTCGCCCATTGCACGTTATTTTCTTCATCAAACCGCGCTTTCAATTCAACGAGAACGGTTACTTGTTTGCCGTTTTCCGCCGCCCGTTTTAACGCTTCAATAATCGGAGAGTCTCCGCTGACGCGATAAAGTGTTTGCTTGATCGCTAACACGTCCGAATCGTCTGCGGCATCGGAAATAAAGTCAATGACCGGCTCAAACGATTCATATGGATGGTGAAACAATAAATCGCGCTCTTTCGCTTTTTCAAATATATCTTCATCGTCATCTAAATCTTTTGGGGGCTGCGGAATGAGCGTTTGAAAAACGAGATGTTCTTTATATTTCGCCACTTCATGATAAAACGAAAAGAAAAACGTTAAATCGATCGGTCCGTCAATTTGATACACATCTTTGTCATGAATTTCTAACTCATCTAATAAATAATCGAGCACCCATTCGTCAAACCCTTTTTTGCTCATTTCAAGCCGGACCGCTGCGCCCCATTTTCTCTTTTTTAACTCTTTTTCAATTTCTTTTAATAAATCGCGCGCCCCTTCTTCGTGAATCGTTAAATCGGCGTTGCGCGTAATGCGAAATTGCGTCACAGACGAAACGGTGTATCCTTTAAATAACGTATGAATAAACGTCGTAATGACATCTTCTAACAGCGCATAAGCGTGCATATCGTTGTTTGCCGGCAATGGAATGAAGCGATTTAATACCGCCGGCACTTGCACGATCGCTAATTTTTTCCGTTCATCTTCATCTTCCTCATCGTCAAGTACGATCGCTAAATTTAAACTTTTGTTCAACAACATCGGAAACGGACGATACGCATCGACAGCCATCGGCGTTAGCACCGGAAAAATATTTTTCATAAAATACGACTGTAAATATGTCGTTTGTTCGTCGCTCCACTCGTGTGGAGCAAGCAAATATACTCCTTCTTTGTTTAACATCGGCAACAGCGTTTCATTGTACATGTCGTACTGCCACTTCACAAGCGTATGCGTTTTTTTTGCAATTTTTTTCAACTGTTCTTTCGGCGTCAATCCCGCTTTATTTTCCGGCTTATTAAATCCCGCTTTCACTTGATCTTTTAACCCAGCGACGCGCACCATAAAAAACTCATCTAAATTCGAGCTGAAAATCGCTAAAAATTTCAGCCGTTCCAATAGCGGATTGCGCTCGTCCATCGCTTCTTGCAAGACGCGCTCGTTAAAAGCTAGCCAACTTAATTCGCGGTTATTGTAATAACGCGGGTGGCTTAAATCCATGTTCATCCCTCCAAATGAAACTGTAATTGAATCGGACGTTTCAACATTTTTTCGACATGCTTTTTATGTTTTTCCGCTTGATATTCTTCCGCTTTAAACGATTGATTGCAAAAAAGATGCACGATGACGGTTTGATCTTGAAGCTCAAGCTCCACGCGTTCAACGATGTTTCGCTTCGTATCGTTTAAACTGTAAGCAAATTTTAATAGCGCCCCAAGAAAACGAAGCTTTTTTTGTTCTGCTCGGGTAAACCATGCATGAAACGGCTGAATGTATTGTTTAAACAACGTCTTATTTTTAAACGAAGCGACAAGCGCAAGCTGCACACGATCGCGATGGCTTAATCCTTCAATTGTTCGATTCGCCAAAAGATAAAACGTATGTTGGCTGCTCGCTTCTTCGTCGACATATTGCCCTAAATAAAACACGTGAGCGGCGCGCTTTAATAAGACGAGATCTTCTCCCGTTAGCGGAAAAAGCGAAAGCGTGCGCATTTGTTCAAACAGTTGAATGACAAGTTTTAATACGTGCTGCACGTGGCTTGTATTTACTTCGTAATCTTGGGCTAGTTCAAAAAAACTTTCATCTAATACGCTGGGAAAGACGATCGGCCCAAACTGTTCGTAAAAAATGCCGTCGCGCAATCCTTTTCGGCTTAAAATAAACATTGTCGCATCAACTGTTTCGTATAACGTTTGAAACACTTCGACCGCTGGAATAATTAAATCCGCTCGATCTTTCGATAATGATTCGACTTTTTGCAGCTGTTCAAACGTCAACGAACGCAAATATTTTTTTACTTGTACAATGTCGTCGCGCTTCATTTCGTATTGATGAATGCCCGCAATCGGGTAGTTTTGCAGCATTTGATGCACTTGCACGACGTTTCGGGCGCTTCCTCCGATCGCAATGATTGGCAAACGGCGTTGTTTTAGCCACGGCAGCGATTGAAATTGTTTTTCGACGTATGCGCGCAACGTTTGCAGTTCTTCATCTGTCGGCACGTTTCCTGCAACAAATTGACGTTTCAGCGATAACGCACCAAACGGGAAGCTATAATAGTCAACGAGTTCGCGGTTATGAAAATACGTCACTTCCGTACTTCCTCCGCCAATATCGACCGTAATCCCTTCATGAAACGACGTCGATTGAATGACAGCTAAAAAACCGTAGTATGCTTCTTCATATTCGGATAAAATACGAATACGAAAGTCGGTTTTTTCTGCAATAAAGCGAACGATGTCATCGCGATTGCGCGCTTGGCGAATCGTTGCTGTCGCCACACATTTTACATCGTGCAGGCGATGAAAACGCGTCACATCTTGAAATGTGAGTAGTCCATCTAAAAGGACGTGCAATCCTTCCTCCGTAAAAAAGCCATCTTCCGTTAAATAGTTGCGCAGGCGAGCTGCAATTTTTACATTTTCCCGCTCGCGCAGCCGACCGCCTTTGCTTCGTTCATAAATGACGAGGCGCATCGTATTCGAGCCGATATCAATAATGCCGTATTTCAACGTTTACCCTCCTCTATGTAAAAAACGAATTAAAAATTTTCCAAAAACATAGACGATCGTGTATAATAAAAGTATATAGAATTGAAAAGGAGTGAATGGCCAATGGAAACAGTCGAATGCACCGTGGAAAACTTATCGGTCGCTTTGTTTACGGTCAACCGTCATGCGAAAACAGCAATAAATCCTTCTTACTTGTATTTGCTGAAGAAAAAAACGATTGAAAAAATGCTCGAAGAAGGAACAGCGAAAAAAGTTGGGCTTCATTTTTCCCGAAATCCGAAGTACAGCCAACAAAAGTCGGACGTGCTTGTAGCGATCGGTCAATATTACTTCCACATACCTCCAACAAAAGAAGACTTCAAGCATTTGCCTCATCTCGGTACGTTGGACGATTCTTATCGCAACCCTGTTGCTAAAATGCCGTTGTCTCAAGCGAAACGTTTACTTCAAGCATACACAGGCATCACACCAGAAGATGTGCAACCGAAGCCGAAACGCTACGACTGGTCACGTCCGCATCGGTTCGGGAAAACATTTCGGTAAGGACAAGCTTCGAGCTTCATTATTATTTTACACAAAAGGGCGGCCTCTTAATGAGATCGCCCTTTTTCACTTTGGACTAATTGTTCAAACTGTTCAGCTGAGAGCGGTTTGCTGAAATAATAGCCTTGGGCACGGTCGCAACCTTCCCGTTTTAAAATCGCAAGTTGCTCTTCCGTTTCCACCCCTTCGGCAACGACTTTCATTTGTAAGCTGTGCGCCACTTCAATGACGGCGCGAACGATCGATAAATCGTATGAATGTTTTACCATATCTTGCACAAACGAACGGTCGATTTTAATGATGTCGATCGGCAGTTTTTTTAAATAGTTTAATGAAGAATAACCTGTCCCAAAATCGTCAACGGCAAGTTGAAGCCCTAAATTTTTTAACGATTGAAGTTGAGCAAGCACATAATCAATATGATGCATCGCCATACTTTCTGTAATTTCTAGTTTTAAGCAAAACGGATCTAAATCGTACGTGCGCAACACATGTTCAATATGTTCCACTAAATCCGCTTGCAAAAATTGTTTAATGGAAACGTTAATGCCGATTTGCACGTGTGGAAGCCCTTTTTTCCTCCACACTTTACTTTGTTCACATACTTTTCGCAACACCCAATCGCCAATCGGCTGAATTAAATTCGTTTCCTCCGCAATCGGAATAAACGTTGCCGGTGAAATCCATCCGCGCTTCGGATGATACCAGCGCAATAACGCTTCCACCGCCACAATATCGCCTGTTTCAATATCGACAATCGGTTGATAATGAAGCGTAAATTCATTTTGTTTTAACGCTTTTCGAATGCTATGTTGGATGTACAATTTTTCTTCGTTCGTCTTTTTTAATTCGCTCGTATAAAAACAATATGTATTTCCACCATTTTCTTTTGCTGTTTCTAGTGCTAAATCTGCCAATGAAACGAGCGTCGTCCAATCGGTTGCATCATGAGGAAAGACGCTCACACCAATGCTTGGCGTCACCGTCAACTCTTGATTTGTCAGTTGAAACGGAACCGAAAATAATTGAACGATTTCCTCGATGACATGACGCAGCTCGTTTCGGTCAATCGTATAAAAAGCGAGAAAAAATTGATCGCGATGTTGCCGTGCTACGATGCCGTTTTCACAGCGCCGCAATCGCTCCGCCACTTGTTTTAACAATTCGTTTCCATGTTCATAGCCGATTAAATCGTTAATAAACTTAAAGCGGTCTAAATTCAACGACAATAACGTAAACGGCTTGCTTTTATTCATTCGCTCGCGAAGCATATGTTGAAACGAATCGTACGACAAGACGCCGGTTAATGCATCCGAATCATTATCGTCTAACAAAAAGAACCCTGTCCAAATGAAATGCGAATGAAACGAATACACGTGCATATACGCATGACGTTGATCGACAATCACTTTTCCGCACCACATATCGTTTGTATGTAATGTAGAAATAGCTTCATGGGCACGGTCAATGAGCTGTTGCACGACGCCGTAGCAGCGCGATAGTTGTTTCATAAACGAATCGCTCATATATACAATCGTTCCGTCTTCGTTCGTAACAAAAAAAATCGCACATTGATCAAAATGTTGCCCAACGGCCTCCCATTTTATCAATGGAGGGTGTTGGAACAGAAACTGCTGTTCATTCATGCTGTAATCCTCGCTTTTTTATTTTCTTCCCTCCTTCTTTTATTAAACCATATGGCACAACGATTGAAAATAATTTTTCATGAAGAAACAAAAATTAGTCAATTGTTCCTGTCCGTAAAATAGATACGCTCACATCGACATCTATTTTTGCATTGTTATATAACTTGTACCATTGTTTATCCGTGAGCTGCAACCGCCGCACCGAGTGGTCGTATATTTGCCCAAAACCGATCGGGTCGGTGTTGTATGCTTTTAGCTTACTTAATAATTGCTCTATTTCTTTTTTCATTTGTTTTTCAATCGCTCGCTCAAGCACGTGTATATTCGCTTGCATAATCGGCTTTATTTTTTCAGACATCTCTAAAATTTCCGTTTGTAGCTTGACGGTGACACGAAAATGAGGCGCTGGTTTTTGACTAATGAGTTTGATTTTCCGTTTCGTCCGAATTTCGTTAAACACAATATTCACTTTTTTCCCCTTTTTCTTTATTAATAGCGGGGCGACATCATCACGTGGCACTGTAATATTTTTTAGTCCTGTGTTATACTCGGACGCAAGCATTTTAATATAAAAACTTTCATCAAGCCGCACCGTTCCAACGAACTTGTCTCCCCGAAAGAGCGCTACTTTTTCAATGATCGGTTTGCCGTCACGCAACGATAAACAAGGTAAAACCGGATCTTTGCCAACGTCGTAATAACTATGAATGAACTCGTGCAACGTGGCAGCTAATAGCGATTCACTGCGCAAATTTTTTTCAATTAATCGATATAAATACGTCCCAATGTCGGGCGTATCTTCATGCTTTTTGCTTTTTATGACTTGTTTTGCACTCGGTTCTGCAATAGCTAAATAGACGAGCGAGCCGATGTTCGCATCGCGTTGTAGCGTGTCGGTTAATCCGAAAATTCCGTCTTCCTCTGCTAGTTCTTTTCCGTATACAACGGCGCGAATTTGTCCTGAACCTAAATCGTGGCTCGTTTGCGCCTCTAAGTCTTGGCGAAGCCCTTTGCTCGTTTTATTTGTCGCTTCAATGACTTCGGACATCGACGAGCCGGTCGTTTGAAACGAAAGCATAACTGACCCCCCTTCATACATCTTCCCTTTTTTATCAAACCCTGCCGCTGTAATAATGCCTTGTCGTTCTAATACGCGCGGAGATACACAACCGCTAAGCAACAACATGACAACGATAAACCATTTCATTTTGTGCTCCCCTTTGCCCATGTTTTCATGCGCACAAAGACATATAAGAAAAACGGATAGACGAAGCTTAGCCAAAATCCATACCATCCGACTTGATCAATAAACTCGTTAATTGTCGCCCGTTTTTCAAAAATAATCGCAACTGCAAAAGATAAACACGCAAAAAGAAATAACCCATATTTTTGTTTTATACGAAAAAGCGCTTTTCCGCCACGCGTCATCGCCCACATAAACATGAGCAAATTCGGTAAAATAACGAGCAGCCAAAGCGGAATGACGATATATTCAAATCGTTCAATAAACGAAAATTTGACGATCGTAAACATCGACAACGACGCCCAAATGGTCACATCGAGCTGCTTCGGGCTAAAAAAGGCGATCGCAATGACTGTCACTGCCGCTACGAGAAACGTCGTCAACATGACGCCAATTTGGGCATAGCGATGGACGCGCTCTTTTTCTTTTACAAACGGATAAATGATATATAACACTTCAAATCCGAGCATCGTATAAGATGTTTTTAATACACCATTCATCATCTGTTTCGGCGTCGCTTCAAAAATGGGCAGCAAATGAATCCACTCCGCATATTTTAACGGCTGAAAAACGACAACAACGACCCAAATGGCCATAAAAAACGTTAAAAAACTAACGCCCGCCACGAGCCGAAATCCCCCTCCATATAGGGCATACACGGTTAAAATAACTAAAATGAGCGCTCCGCCCCAAAGCGGAAAATCAGGGTACATCCACGTTAACGCCATCTCTACATAGCCGAGTAAAATCGACGTATACGCCATTAAAAAATAAACGACAACCGCTGCGTTCGCGATCCAACCGAACACGCGCCCATAAACGAACGTATGAAGCGAAAAAATGTTGTCATGTTCCGACAATTTCAACGTTTGGCAAATGACGAAAACGACGAGATGAATCCATAGCCCACTAAGCAGCACAGCAATCCATGCATCTTGGCGCGCTTCGACGAAAATGACGCGCTGCACGCCGACGATGCCAAGACCAATTTGAGCAGTATGAACGAGAAAAAAAACGAGATAAGCGTTAATGGAAAGCCGTTCGTTTGGCGTTTTCATCATTCATCCAAATCCTTTCGTTTCATCGCTTCACGCCATGAAAAACGGCGGGAGTTTTGCGGGCGGTTCGTTTTCGGACGCTGATGATAAAATCTCACCGGCAAACGAATGAGCGCATATTTCATATCTGTAAAACGAAACGGATATATTGGCGACAAATACGGACGCCCAAGCGATGTCATTTTTAATAGATGAATAAGCAATATGCTGACGCCAATAAATATGCCAACAAGTCCCCAAAACGCCGCTAATAAAATAATCGGAAAACGTAAAATACGGATCGTTGCGCCCATCTCATAACTCGGCGCCGTAAATGAACCGAGCGCGCTCAATGCAACAATAATAATGAGCACGTTGCTCGTAAATCCGGCATCGACGGCCGCTTGCCCAAGGACGATACCGCCAACGATGCCCATCGTTTGACCGACTTTTGTCGGCAAGCGCGCCCCTGCTTCGCGCAACAGTTCAATCATAAATTCAAGAAACAGCGCTTCAATAACGGGAGGAAACGGAACGCGCGAGCGCGACTCTCCAATCGTCAAAAGCAAAGCGGACGGAATGACTTCGTAATGATACGTAATGACCGCAACATAAAGCGGTGATAAAAAGATCGAAGCAAAAATGCCGAGCATGCGTACAGCACGCAAGACGGTGCTCATCGCCCAGCGCAAATAAATATCTTCTGTCGTTTCAAAAAAACTAAAAAACGTTGTCGGACAAATAATGACCGTTGGGCTGCGATCAACGAAAATGCCGATGCGCCCTTTCAACAAACTGTACGCCAACCGATCAGGGAGTTCTGTTAATAAATATTGCGGAAAAATCGTATACGCATGGTCGTCCAACATTTGCGCTAAAACAGAACTATCAATCACTTCGTCAATATGTAGCTCTTCTAACCGTTGCTTCACCGTTTGGACGTTCGTTTCATCGGCAATATCTTCAATATAAACGACGCGCACTTCAAGCGGGTTGCGCACACCAATCATTATTTTTTCCGTCACTAATTTCGGGTCCGTTACATTTTGGCGCAAAATACGAATGTTTGTATCAATCGACTCGGTAAACGACATTTTCGGGCCAAGAACGAGCGATTCCGTTTCTGCTTTTTCAAGCGAACGTTCGACTTTTTCTGCAATGTTGACGACAAGCCCCCGCTTTTCTTTTTCGATGTAAATGCCTGCCCAGCCGTCGCGTATATATGATGCCATTTCTTTTTCTGTTTCACATATGCTCACTGCGCCAATCGGCAAACAGCGCGCCAGCTGATCAATCGATATATGTTGTTGTTCATGAATAAAGGAAAGGACGTTTTGGTGAAGATGAGCGTGATTAATTAAATTGCTTAAAAAAAGAACGTATACGTTTCTTCCTTTACATTCGATGCGGCGGCACATAAAATCTGGCGAATGGGCAAGCTGTCTCGCCACATCATCAATTCGATCTTTTTTTGTAAACCACATCATCTTGCCCCCTTTTTGTCGCGCTCCATTTTTTCCTAGTTTGCAATGACAAACGGTTTTTATACAAAAAAAAGAGGAAACCTTAATTGGCTTCCTCGTTTAGCGGGACGAAAATTTCTCCTTGACGCTCTTTATTTAATAACATTTGCAAAATCGTTTTCGATAGCTGGCTCGGTTGATACGGTTTTACTAAATAACTATTTGCGCCGAGCGCCATTCCTTTTTCCCGTTCTTCTAACGCTGAAGAAATGATAATTGGAATATGGGCGAGCTCTTCATTTTGCTTTAGCTCTTTTAACACATCCCAACCAGATACGTCATGTTCTTCTAACATAATGTCTAACACGACCGCATCCGGTTTCTCTTTTTGAATGAGCTCAATCGCTTCTTTTCCTTCTTTGACGAGTTTGACGCGAAACCCGCTATCTTTTAATTCCGCTTCTAATAATGCAGCTAAATTTTCGTCATCTTCGACAATAATGACGTGCGCATGCGCTTGTTTGTCGTCGATGTCGCGTTCGTCTTCCCTGCTACGCGCCATAACGACAAGCGGGAACGATATAGTAAACGTACTTCCTTTTTTCAATTCGGATGTAACGGCTACTTCTCCTTCATGCGCTTTGACAATTTCTTTGACAATCGCCAGTCCAAGCCCGGTGCCACCGATGCGGCGACGGTCGGAATTGTCGACGCGATAAAATTTCGTAAATAAATGCGGCAACGCTTCTTCTGGAATACCTAACCCTTCATCTTGCACATCGACGCATAGTCGATTGCCCCGCTCGTATATGCGTACTGTAATATTGCCGCCATCTGGCGAATATTTAATGGCGTTGCTAATTAAGTTTGTAAACACTTGGGCGAGCTTGTCGCGGTCGCCGAGCACCGTCGTTTTGTCTGTTTCTTTTTGTAAACGGAACTGATGAATCGTCGTATTCACTTTTTGCGTTTCAATGACGTTTTCAATAATGGAAACGAGATCTTCATATTTTTTATCGTACGTTTGCTTTCCAGACTCCATCCGCTGTACATCTAAAAAGTCGTTAATGAGCGCTGTTAACCGTTTCGCTTCTTGATAAATCGTCGTTAAATATTTTTTCTGCCGTTCTGGTTTTAACTCTTTCGTTAACATGAGTTCCGTAAAGCCGAGAACGCTTGAAAGCGGCGTGCGCAACTCGTGGCTGACGGTGCTGACAAATTCGGACTTCATTTGATCGACTTCAAACTCTTTCGTAATGTCGCGATGGACAAATACCGTCCCTTGCCGCTCCCCGTTGCGATATAACGGCTTGGCATACACTTGAATGACTTTTCGTTTTTGTGGTAAATGGTATACAAACGGTTCACGTTCTTCATCGCCGTTAAAAATGATTGCCCGTAAATAGTCGCATAACGTTTTGCCCGCATCAGACTGCTCAATTAAGCCGCGCGCCCATTGTTCGTAGCTTGCCCCTCCAAGTTCAGCAATCGTTTCTTTTTGAAGCAAGTCGGCCATTTGTTTATTGACGATGACGCTATTGCCGTCGCGGTCAACGAAATGAATGCCTTCCTGCACCGTATTTAAAATATGTTGCACCGTTTCGCGCGCTTGCTCTGTCTGTTCGTACAGCTCCATTTTTTGCAAAGAAATCGATATTTGTTTCGTTAATCCGACATATTCATGCACTTCTTCGTCCGAAAACGGTCCGCCGAAGCGGCTGAACACTAAAATGGCTTGCACTTTGCTTTCATTCGAAAGGACAGGTAAAAAAACGTCGTGCACAAACATCGTCTCTTCATGATACCCTTTTTCTGACGCAGCGACTTCGCGCTTTAACACAAACGGCTTCTTTTGTTCAAACAATCGTTGATGCAAGCCGTTGTACACGTACGTTAAAAATTGTTCAACCCCATATGGCGACAGCCCAAATGCTGCATATGTTTTTTGTTCGTTCATTAAAACAATCATGCCGCGGTCGGCTTCCATGACGCGCGCCATGTTAAACACGATGCTGTGCAACACTTCTTGCCGATCGAGCGAATTTGACAAACCTTGAATAAAATCGTTATACCGCTCTAATTCCCGTTCGCGCGCTTGCATCGCTTCAAGCGCTTGTTCGAGTTCGGCTTGTTGCACCTCTAATTCATCTTGCTGCGCAAGTAATTCTTCATTATGCGCCATTAAACTTTCTTCTTTTTCCTGAATGCTCATTAACATTTTCCGAAACGCTTGAGCAAGTTTTCCAATTTCATCTTCGCGAGCCGTATGAATGACGTCGTTGTTATGCACTTGTTCGTCATTTGCAATTTTTTCTGCCATGTGGGCGAGGGCGCGAAGCGGTGCGCCGATTTTTTTCGTCATGATGCGCGCGATGGCGGCGAGCAAAAACAACATCAAAAAGACGAATACGATAAACGCCGTTTGGGCGATTTGCTGCTCTTTGCTTAACTGCCGAAAGGCGCCATCTAATTGATCATTTAAGCTTTGTTTATACGTTTTCATTTGAAATTGGAATTGCTCAATCGATGCCGTTCCGCCGTTTTCCGATAAACTTAACACTTTTTGTATATTGCCGCTTTCAAACGCTTCAATTGCTTCAGGAACAAGATCGCCGAAATAGTAACTAGCGAACTGGCGTGCCTTTAAAATAAACTGCTTATCGTCTTTCGTCGTCGCTGCTAACTCTAACGCATCGAGCCCGGTTTGGGCATTTTCTTGTTCACGGAAAATGCTTAATTTAAATTCTTTTCGGTTAAATGCTAAATAGCCGCGCGCGTCGGAAAATGCTTGGTTGAACGCCTGTTCAATTTCTTGAGCATATTTCATTTTCATTTCGATTTGATTTTTTTTCTTTTCAAACGATGTCACTAGCGTTGCCTGATACATAGACAGGGCGGTCGCGCCGACAACGAAAATGATAAAAAACGACGCGACAAGCAAAATAAACTGCCTCGCGAAACTTTGTCGAAAATAGCTACGCATCTTCTCCATGTAAAATCGCCTCGATTCGTTGCACTAATTCAAGCGGACTGTACGGTTTTGCCATAAAATAGTCAGCGCCAGCGTCTAATACGCGCTGTTGATCTGCCTGCTGACTTTTTGCCGATAGCATCATAATCTTTACATGTTTTTTATCGGGCATTTGACGCACTTGTTGAATGACTTCTAAGCCGGTATATATTGGCATCATGTAATCAAGTAAAATTAAATCGTAATCGTTTTGTTTAATCATATTAATCGCTTCTTCCCCGTCGCACGCTTCATCGATGTCGTGCCCTTCATCTTCTAGCGTATCGACAACGAGCATACGCAACACTTCTTCATCTTCCGCTAATAAAATTTTCGCCATTATTTTCTCTCCCCTTCAACGCTCTTATATATTTGTTTCACAATCGTGTACGAACGTTTTAACCGTTCGTGATATGTCGGTTGCTCCCAACCGTCCCATGTGTACGTATAAAATTGTTTTGCATCTAAATGTTCAGGATATGAGAACCCTTTTTCATACACGCCGATGCGAATGCCGTCGATCGTTCGGCTGCTTGCTAATCCACCTTTCCACATATCTCCCATCGCTTCGTGCATGCTCGGGTCTTTCACATTTAAAAGCGCCCACGGGATGCGAATTTCATATCCGTCTCTTTGTTTGCTGACGCTTACGTCTGTTAAAGAGTTGTACGCTCCATCGTTCGGATTTGCTGTACCAAACGTCATGATACCTGTTTCGTAAAAATCGAACGGATACGTTTTTCCTTTAATTTGTAATTTTTTATTTAATGTCAAACGAATCGGATGATATACACCATTATTTTTTTTGTTCGCATACGGCAAACGGTCAATCATATTTAAAATGTGTCCGTAATGATAATAAAATGAATCGTAATAACTATCAACCCATAATCGCCCTTCTTTTTCACCGCGTAAATGAAGGACGAAATCGACGCCTTCTGTTCGTACGTTCGGCACATTGAGAACGGTCGCTTGTCCTTGGTTTGCGATTGTGTCAAACAATATATATACGTCTTTATTTTGCTTCACCGTTGTGTCGTAACGAATATACACGTATCGTTCATCGCTCGTCATATAGAGCGCGCGCCCGTCTTGTTGAAAGGCAGGAGCGATTTGTTGAAATGCCCAATCTTCTTTTCGTCCGTCGACTTTGATCATCATCGTTTCATTTTTCGCTGGATCAAAACTAAGTAAACCGAATTGTTGTTCGTTCGTTTGCGCGTTGGACCAAAACGGACGACGGTCAGGATTATCGTAATCCATCGTGTTCCACGTTCGTTTAAACCATTCATCTTGCCATGTGAAAATAAAGCCGCCTGCCATGCGTTCATGAACGATGTCTTCAAATAGTTTTTTGTTGATTACACCTTGCTCTTGTTCGGAATGGAATCCTTGGTTCATCCCGTATACGTTGCGGTGCGTCATGCCGCGCGATGACGGGACGCCAAATTCGGCTACGACAATCGGCATGCGATGCACCCGTTTCATATCGTGTAAGTAGCCTGCATAGTTATTTTTCTCGCCGCGATGGTCGATGTAATTTACGTATTTTTGCTCATAGTTTAAAAAGTCTGGGTAGTACGGATAAATGTGATACGACGCAAATAAGCCGCTATGCATTTTATTTGTCGAATATATGACGTTCGGGTTTACCGATACGAAATCTTCTTTTTCTAACGGCTCGCTCGGATGCGTTAACAAATCGGTCGTCACCCAGTTTGTGAAACTGACCGGACGTTGCCAGCCGTACGTTTTCGTTTCGTACGCGATCGCTTCATCCATCATGCTCGCAAGCCAAATTTCAAACGGTGATGCATCTTTTGTGTACACATACGTCCCTTTGTAATCTGGTAACCCCGCATGTTTCGTATTCGTCGCATGGACGACCGTCGGTTCCCATTCGACCCCAAAAATCCAGCCGAGCACATACGGTGAAATGTCGTATCGATATATGCCGCTCGCGTGCCCTGAGCGAGGTGGGATCGCCGCCCGCCCGTGAACGATATCAATCGTTCGTTTCATTTCCGCAACAAATTCATCCGTATTTTCTTTTGCAAATGCGTCGTTTGTACGTAAAAACGTCTCTTCATTCACCCACACCCCGTGAAATAAATATAAAGGCTGATCCGCAATTTCGTTATATTCGTAAAACGCCTCATAAAACGCTGGTGGATGAATCGTATACACACGAATGGCATTCGCATGCATCGCCCCAATTTGTTTAAACCACCGAAAATATTCTTCTTTCGTAATCGCTGTTTCTCCCGGGAAATGACCCGGCTTGGCGATCCCCATATTAACTCCTTTTAACAACATGTTTTTCCATTTGCCGTTTTTATATATTTGTATATATTGATCTCCGACGCGTCCCGCTAGCTGGATCCCGTCGTCTGTTTTCGCAATCGTTCGTTCGACCGTACGCTTTTCATCATGATGCATAGATTGAAAAATCGTTTTCATCATTGGAACATACGCTTTCCAATAAAACGATGTGGTGCCATTCGGGTCGTGACGCGTCGTCCATTTGCGCCATACGTCAAGGCCGACCGTTTGATATATGTTCGGTACATTTCCTTCATCTGCATAATCGCCACAAAAGTAATACGCCTCATAGCGCGCATTGCGATGATGAACAACGGCTGGAAACGTCGTCGGCAAACCGATCGCTCGTAATTTTTCTTTTCCGCTTTTTGATAATGAGAGCGTATATGTCGCTAACACTTCTTCGTCATATATTGGTTTTACGATGTCAAACCAATACGAATACGGAATGGAACCTTTTATCGCAAGCTTTTTTTCTCCTTTTTTCGTCGGAGTAAAAAGCACCCCTTGTTTGCCAATTTCTTTTTTATCCAAAATGACGAGCCGATCGTATTCATTGACAAGCACATAACCCGGACCGGTAAATGCATATCGTTTTCCATATTGTTTTTCATAGTTTTCTCTTACCCAAACAGGCACTTCGTCATCTTCAAGTTTTGGAAAATAGCGACCAATCCAGCCCGTCCATTCGACGTTTAATAAAGCATAAAATTTGTTGCGAACAGACGGATCCGTCGGGCTTGCGAACGAATTAAACTCGGCGATGAGCGTCTTGTTTCCGGCAAACATCGCCTCGTGCAGTCGATTGACTTCTTGTTCCGTCAAGCCGCCGTACACTTTTTTTGAGCGTTTCCCTTTCTTTTTTTCAGCGGTGAAATCTTTTTCATATACGCCGTACGTATCGGCGACATAAATGACATCATACGATTGTAACGATGTCGGCCATGGGCGCTCTTTTTTTGCCGTCGGTATAAACCCGACATAATCTTTTTTCACATCGTAGCGCGCCCCGTCTGGCTTTACGTACTTTTGTTGGTTTAATAGCCAAACGAGCCCTTTATGTTCACGATACGTATCATCTGGAACAGTTTTATTGACAATCAACACGTGTAACGTGTTAGCCGGTTTCATTTGCCATAACCAATACGGTGAAGAAATGATCAGAAAAATAAAGACAATATATAAAACAAGCCAACGTTGTTTGTTCATCATTTCGACACACCTTTTCTTTTCATTTCTCCCCATCCTTTTCTTTTTAACAGCGCATCAACGATTCCCTCACAGCGCCATAACACCGTCAACGGACGATACCATAACGTTTCAGTCAATGAGTAAAAAAAGAGGCGTACAACATCTGAGACGCTCGAAAATTTCCGCACCGTCCATTCTTCTAACAATACGGCAGCCATTGAAAAAATCGAACCGTACAAAACGGAAACGAGGAATAGTAAAATCGCAAATTCAATATATATGTCACCTAAGATAAGCGAAACGATAATGAGGATGTAGCCAAGCAACTCAACGACAGGACCTAAAAATTCAATGAGTAAAAAATATGGCATCGACACGAGTCCAATGGAGCCGTAACGCGGGTTAAACCACATGCGTCGGTGAAGCCAAAGGCTTTCAAACAATCCGCGATGCCAGCGCCGCCGCTGTTTGCGCAAATCGGTCATCGATTCTGGCGCTTCCGTCCAACAAACCGGATCGGGCACGTACACAATTTTTTTATTTGTTTTCGATTCTTTAATGAGACGATGAAGTCGGACGACAAGCTCCATATCTTCACCGACTGTATGCGCATATCCGCCGGCGCGAATGACCCACTGTTTCGAAAACACGCCGAACGCCCCTGAAACGATGAGCAGCAAATTGTGGCGGCTTAGTCCGATACGTCCCATTAAAAAGGCGCGCAAATATTCAATGACTTGCATAATGACGAGCGGTTGACGGGAAAGTCCAATGCGCACCACTTCCCCTTTTTCAATGTCGCAGCCGTTAGCGATGCGCACGCTTCCGCCAGATGCGATCACGTCTTCGTCTGAGTCCACAATCGGCTTCATGACTTTTAAAAAGGCGCGACGTTCAATGACCGAGTCGCCATCAATGGAACAAACGTATGGATACGTTGAAAAATTAATGCCTGCGTTTAACGCATCTGCTTTTCCGCCGTTTTCTTTATCGATGACAAATAAATGGGAAAACTTGCGTGAGCGATATACGGCGCGTACTCGTTTCGTTTTGAGTTGTTCGCGAATGACGCGCTTGATCGGAATAAGATCGAAATCTTTCTTTAGCCGCTCAAGCGTATCGTCGGTTGAGCCGTCGTTAATGACGACAATTTCGTACTCTGGATATTCGATGCTAAGTAGTGAACGAACAGTCGCGAAAATGCCGGCTTCCTCATTGTAAGCAGGCACTAAAATCGAAACCGGTTTCGTATAACTTACATCGAGCATTTCTTCATACGGCTCCCATTCGTCTAATTCGTACA
Organism: Anoxybacillus thermarum; assembly: GCF_000836725.1. Lineage (GTDB taxonomy): Bacteria > Bacillota > Bacilli > Bacillales > Anoxybacillaceae > Anoxybacillus > Anoxybacillus thermarum. The sequence continues at coordinate 26,581 of NZ_JXTH01000029.1, forward strand.
TGCGACGCAATTGAATAAACGAAACAACGAGTAAAAACGTATAAAATAAAATGACCGCAATCATAAAGAAAAAGACGAACATCGCTGCCAATTTAATCATTTTCTCGCCCTCTTTCTAACCATTCAAGCGCCATATCGCGCGCATAACGGTCATCTGATGTTCGGGCAATTTGTTCAAGAATCGCCAAGCCGTTTGGCATGCGCAACAACGCCTCTGCCGCTTGCGAGCGCACGGAGAAAACACGGTCTTTGACGAGCGCTTTCATCGTCTCAACAAGCTCATATGGGCGGATGCGCGCGCATAGCCGAAGCGCCATAAGCCGCTCTTGCCAAACGGGTGAATGTAAATGAATGCGAAGTTGCTCGGAATCAAGCGGGAAAGCGATTTCCGCTAACGCTTTTAATGCGCGAATGCGATATTCGCTTTGTTCATGTCGAAGCAATGTACGCAAAAATGAAACGTGCGGAAGCTTTTGCATAATACCGATCATATCAATGATCGCATATCGTATTTTTTCGTTCCAATCAAAAAAATGGTCAACCATTTTCACAAATGTATGATCGTCCATGCGCGATAAAATGAGGCGATAATCAAATTGCGTAAACGATTCATCTGTTTGTTTCATATATTCATATACGTGTGGATGTTGAAAAAGCGCAAACATGTTTAACAGTTGGCGCTTTTCCATCGTCGTTAACTGTTTTTGTTCATACATTGCTTCCAACTCATGAATGAGCGAGCGAAGATGAAAATCTTCAATAAAAAAGAGGGCGTTCATTCTTCTTCCAAGCCGACGGTGAACAAGTTGCGCCCGCAAATAATCAACAAAATACATCTCTGCTAACGTTGTCGCCCTCTCCTTTACACCCCCATTGGCAAGTACGCGCATAAAATGATCGAGCAGCTCCATCATCGCCACATGTTGTGCAGACGATAACGGAGCGGGAACTTGTTCGTCACCGTAAGCTAAATAGCGAAATAACACCGGTTCATACAGCTGTTTATACGTTTCCACTTCTCGCTTCCATTTGCCGTCTTTTCTTTTTCGGACAACTAAATAAAGAAAAATCGCAAATAAAACGGTGAATAAAATGATCACGATGACCGTAAACAAAACAAGTTGATTAGACACGACTAATTCATCCTTTTTAACATATGGCGTATTCTTGCTTCAAGCTCAAGCAGCTTAAACGGTTTTGTCATATAGTCATCTGCACCAAGCTCAAGCGCGCGGGCAATATCGTTTTCGCTTTTTCTTGCTGTTAACATAATGACTTTATACCGCGCGGAGTCTTTGCGGTTTCGCAGTTGTTGTAACACTTCAAGTCCGTCCATTTTCGGCATCACCCCATCTAAAATGACGAGGCACGGTTCTTTTCCATCATGCCAATCGGACGACATAAACTGTTCACCATCTTTAAACGCACGCAAATCGAGCGTCACTTTTTCTTTCGTAAACATTTTTTGTACGACGTCTGTCACAATGGCGCGCACAATGGCATCATCATCTACAATCGCAACTTTCACCGTGCGTCGATGTGATGCTTTTTGTTGTTTAGCAAGCACAACGCAGTTTCTTCCTGTATTTTTCGCTTCATATAGCGCAGAGTCGGCAAGTTCGATCCAATGGCCGATCGGCTTTGTTGGATCGTTAACTTCCACAATTCCCGTCGAAAAAGTACACGAAAACGTTGCATCCCCGCTTTGAAACGTCATCCGTTCAAACTGTTCGCGCAGACGATCAAATACAAGAAACGCCTCTGCCGCTTCTGTTGCCGGCAATAATACAACAAATTCTTCTCCGCCAAAACGAATGACAATATCACGCGCGCGGACGTTCGTTTTTAAAAATTGCGCAAATTGTTTTAAGACGACGTCGCCAATTAAATGTCCGTATTGGTCGTTGACTCGTTTAAAATAGTCAATGTCAAGCACCGCTAAACAAAACGGTTCGTGCGTGCGATGCCAATCGCTTTTTAATTGTTCATATGCTTGCTTTATATATTTTCGGTTGTAGACGTGCGTCAGTTCATCTAAGAGAAGCAGTTCATCAATTAATTGCTTTCTTTGAAGCTGCCGACGAATGCGCACGATAAATTCGTCGATCTCAAACGGTTTTGGAATAAAATCGTCCGCGCCCATTTCATAACTTTTCATGCGCGTTTCTTTTCGATCGTCAATGCTCACCATAATCATCGGGACGAATTGTTGTTTTAATTTTTGTTTTAAAAACGTTAATACTTCAAACCCTGTTTTCGTTTCCATATGAATATCGATGACGACACAATCTGGACGGACGTCGTAAAACGAAGCGACCGCTTTGACCGGATCGGCAATCGCGACAACGTACCATCCGCTTTGCTCGAGCTGTTCTTTCACATACATTAAAAACGACGGGTCGTCATCAATGAGCAAAACAGTCGGTTCGTCTCCTTTTTTCGTTCCTCTTTCCCCTTCTGTAACGTCCCCAATTTGTTGTTCATAACAAAGTTGAAAAAGCGGGGTTAGCCGCTCTTTCACATCTTCCACTTTCCATTTTTTCTGTTCGTCTTCTCCCCATTGTTCCATCAGCTGGCGCGCATAATTCCCGATATTCGTCATTCCGATCATCGCGGCCGTACCAGCGATGGAATGGAGCAGGCGATATACTTCTTGATGGGCAATTTCATCTACCGTTTCCCATTCTTCTAACCGTTTGCGAATGTTTTTTAAAAAATGTTGGCGATATTTTTCATAACGATCCATAGCAATCCCCTACTACAAAATATGTTGGTCGATCATTTGCACAAGTTCGGCAATTTCTGGTTTGCTTACTTGCGCTGTTGCTCCGACGCGCTCTCCTTTATGGCGAAGGTCATCTGTAATGAGTGAAGAGAAAATGATAACCGGCAAATGTTTTAATGTTTCATCTTCACGAATGCGCTTCGTTAAATGATGGCCGTCCATTTGCGGCATTTCAATGTCGGTAATGACTAATTGCACTTCGCTTTCAACCGGTTTTCCTTTTTGGACGATCGATTGTAAATAATTTAACGCATCTTCGCCGTTTTCAAAAAACTCGACATATACATATCCTGCTTCCGCAAGTGTGTCGTGAAGAAGCTTGCGTAACAACGGTGAGTCTTCCGCAACGATCAGCTTTTTATTCGACCGTTCACGTTTGCCAAGCTTTTTCACTCGCTCGACGTGAATGCCCGATTGCGGATTAATATCGACGACAATTTTTTCAAAGTCAAGCAATAAAATCATATTTCCGTTTAATTTCACAACGCCGATAATTTGGCTTTCCAATCCTTGATACATTTGCGACGGCTTTTCGATTTGCTTCCATGATATGCGATGAATTTGTGTAACGTTATGGACGTGAAACACAACTTTTTGCTGATTAAACTCCGCAACAATATATTTATCTTGCGCTGGGTTGTTTGACGGGGTGAATCCGAGCGCTTTTGCCAAATCAATAAGCGGAAGCACTTCGCCGCGCAATTCGATAATGCCTTCGATATACGGATGAGCATGCGGCACTTTTGTCGGTGCGATCGGATGAATAATTTCTTTTACTTTAATGACGTTAATCGCAAATCGGTTGTCACCAATTAAAAATTCGACAATTTCTAGTTCATTCGTCCCACTTTCTAATAAAATTCCATTTTTATTTTCCATAACATAGCCCCCATTACGACAACATTTACCTTCATTTTATCATACTTCTTATCGCAGACGAAAAATATTTTTAATATAAATAGTCGCTTATTTTCCGGTTTGCCACGTTCGTATCGATGGCGCAACGGTCGGCATCGCGCCCATATTGCCACATCCAAACGTTCGCGCGGCAATTCGGCACGTTCGGACGATACGTTGGCGCTTTGGCCGCTGGCGTCGCCCCCGGACGCGGGTATGAACTCCATATAATCGTTTGTTGGGCGATGCGTTCATCGTTTTTCACCGCTTCACAATAAGCCTCACCAAACGCCCCTTTCGTCGGATTCGCGTATATGCCCGGTCGATATCCGCTCGGATAAAACGTATCGACCCATGCTTGAATCCACGCATCATCTACTTGAAATTCATCTTCAATGTTCGCAAAAATGACTTTATTTTTCGGAATGCCTAATCTGCGCGCGTGAAAAATCGCATTGCGCGCCGCCGTTCTTCCTTTTTCGTATGTTGTCGCCTCACGAAACGCATTGTAAATCGGCGCGATTTTTATGCCGCGCCCACGAATAAACGCGATTTCTTCTTTCGTCAAACCGTCCGATACGTTCGGCACCGTCGTCACATATCTTCCCCAAAATTGCGGAAAACCGTATTCTTTTCTTACACACGCAAGCAACGTCTCCGTCACTTTTGCCGCTGAATCGACACCCCACATGCATCATTCCTCCTTTTCATGTTTCTTTCCATATATATGCGAATGATACATGTCTAAACAAAACTTTCATCTTTTAAAATATTACTTTATTCCTAGGTAAAAATCACTATAATAAAAGTAGACGATGATGATGGGGGATTCATGATGAAAAGAGAAAGACAAAAAAAGCAAACGAGAATATTGCTTCAACAAACCGCCCTTCGATTATTTCAAAAACAAGGGTATGAACAAACGACCGTTTTGCAAATTACGAATGAAGCTGGCGTAGCGAAAGGAACGTTTTTCAACTATTTTCGCACGAAAGAAGAAGTGTTACAAAGCGTGTTTTCCACGCATGTAGAACGCATATGTAAAAGGGTGCAAGAAAGCGAGGAACGAACGTGGCATAAGCAAATCGAGCAGTTGTTTTATGAATTAACAACGATGCATGAAAAACTCGGAAAAGAAGTGACGAAATCCATGGTACATATTTATACGGGAAAACAATATGACACGCTTCCGTTCACTCCTTTTATTCATATGTTGACGAATATATTTGAAGAAGGGAAACGATGCGGAGACATTCGAACGAAACGATCTTCCGAAACGCTTTCGTTAATCGCTCTGCAACTATATTTTGGGGCATTAAAACTATGGATGTTTTCCCACTTATCTGAACCGCTATCGGCTTTTACGATCGATACGGTCACGATGTTTATCGACTATATGAAAAAAGAAGGGGACTAATCCCCTTCATATAGCGGTAATGTAATCGTAACCGTCGTTCCTTCATTCAGTCGGCTTTCGTACGCCATCGTTCCTCCCATTTGGCGAATGATTCGAGAGGCAATCATGCTGCCTAGCCCCGTTCCTTTCGATTTTGTCGTATAGTACGGCAAGCCGATATTTTTCAGCTCATCTTTGGTCATTCCTTTTCCTGTGTCACGAATCGTGATAATGACTTCCTTTTCTTTTTCATCGACCGTTTTATGAATCGTCACAACTCCGCCATGTTCAATCGCTTCAATCCCGTTTTTCATAACGTTTAATAACGCTTGTTTTAAATAATGACTGTCGCCATACACGTCGCTTTTTCCTTCCGTATAAAGATGTAGCGACACGTTTGTCATCGTACCGAGCGGACTTAATAAATGGACGGATGTATATAAAATGTCATCAATGCTCACTCTTTGTAGTTGAAATGATGCTGGCTTAGCGAGCGTTAAATACTCGCTAATAATTTTATTCGTCCGATCTAATTCTTCTAAAATGATCGGGGCAAACTTTTTTACGTTTTCGTCGGTCGTATCTTTGCTTAAAAATTGGACGAAGCCCCGCACCGTCGTGAGTGGATTGCGAATTTCATGGGCGAATGAAGCCGCCATTTCGCTTACCGTCGCTAGTTTATCGAGGTAAATCATATCGTCAAACTGCTCGTTAAATTGGATAAGACGCTCGATGACGTAAATAAGCGCTAAAAACATGGCGATAAAAAAAGAGAAGTAAACGATATAAAATCGCCAAGAAAGCGGTGGAACGGCGTACATAATCGTTGCGATATATAAAATGAGATAAATGAAAACGATCATAAGCCCATATAACATTTTTCTTTTGACGTGAAAAAAGGACGAGCGAAACAATATGCCGACAACGTATGCAAATACAGAAACGGTCGCTCCCGCATAAGCGAACGGACCGCCAATGATGAACCGTGCGATAACAACGGTGAACGTACATAACAGCCCAGCCGTTTTTCCGATATATAACGTCGTCACTAAAATGACGATCATGCGAAAGTCGAAGTTCGTTTTCACTAACGGCTGAATTGGATACATCATACATAACAAAGCCGTAAACGATGCAACGACGCCGTACATCATTTTTTGTTTCCAAGTGAGCGCCATTTTTCGACGAAACGGAGAAAATAAGTTGGCATTGAAAATGAGTGAAAATAAAATCGTCATATTGACAACGAGCGGTTTAATCACAACGCTAAACATGTAGTTCCTCCATTACAGTTATTCCATCTGTATTGTAGCATAAGAAAGAAAAGGGAAGGATTCGTTATTATTTTCAGAAAAAACAAAAACATTGACATCTTTATGAACATGATAGACGTGGACAAGCGAAGCGCGTTACAATGTTTGTGAAGAAAAACACGAAAAGAGAAGGTGTCAAAATGAAAGGGTTAGCCATTCTTTTTGAAGAAAATCATACGGTCACGATTTTAGAAGATGTAGAAAAAGAACAACTTGAAGAAGTAGCGGACGAAGAAACAGAAGCGGTTCTTTGGCATGATGAAGAAATCGACTGGGACTACGGTTATTAATATATAAAGCTGGCATTCGTCAGCTTTTATTTTTTTTATTTTTATTTTTCGAAATTTTATTTACAATTTACAAAAAACTCTTTATAATGTAGAAAAGGAGAAGAATATTCTTCTCTCTAAGGGGGAATGAAACATGTTTGAAAAGTACAATGATATGGCACTCGTATCTCAACCGTATGATCTCACAGATTACAAACAAGTCGCACAATTTGTGATCGAACAGGCGTTGTTTCGCTACGAAAGAGATCGGCTCATGCGCGATATTGACAAGGCGCTTGAGCAACGGGATGAAGCGTTGTTTCTAACCCTCGCACAACAATACAACGAGCTTCTAGAACGCTATCGTCATTTGGAGGATGTGCGCGCATGATCGACTGTGAAACGACAGAACAGCACGTAAGGTGAACGTTTGACGCAAGTGTGAGTAAAATATTTGTGGGTGACATTCAGGAATGATTCCCCGACGAGGGTTGCGAACTTTTGTTCGCGACGCTCGTCGGGGCCACCAAGCGAAGCGCGGTAGAAAAAAGCAAATGTCATGCAAAAAGGACTCTCTCCCTGCTATGATGGTGATGACCAACATCAATAAAACAGGAGGGAGAGAGTCCATGAAACATTTTACCACAGAATGGCCTTTATTAAAAGAGCTGGAGGAACAATTAGTCAGAACTCTTCAAAAGGTGTTCGCTGTCTTGTTGGCGGCCCTTTTGGAGG
>NZ_JXTH01000030.1 GCF_000836725.1 Anoxybacillus thermarum
GTCCAAGCGGGTTGAACAGGCCAAACGGAAGGCAGGACGGTTGTGGGCAGATGTGGTGCGTCAGAATCTACCGTGTCTGCAGCGGTCATCCGGGACGCCGATCCATCAAGCGTTGTCGGCGCTTCGGGATTTTGGTTGGGTGTAAAAAAATGGAATACAATATCATCACTTCAAGATGAGGGATGAGAGTCCAAAAGCGCTTACGATATCAATTCCTGAAAATGGTTCGCTAACTAGTGATTGACAACACCCGTAGTGAACCGAAAAAATGTTCTCCACAAAGTCTTGACTGACTCATTATGATGAACTATATTGCGCTATACGTATCGAATGCGGTCATTCGTTCCGTTTTATCCGATCAAGGTTTTAAATCGGAAAAAATTCATCCGTCAGCATCGTTACGTTCAGAGTTTTTACAGTCTTTAACTGATTACTCCACGCTTCATTACGGTATTATTATTTCGTTAATTGCAGCTGTTGTCATGTGGTTCTTGCTTGAAAAAACGACGACAGGATATGAACTTCGTGCCGTCGGTTTTAACCAACATGCGTCTCATTATGCAGGGATGAATGTCAACCGCAATATTATATTAGCGATGGTCATTTCAGGAGCATTTGCAGGTATTGCTGGTGCGATGGAAGGGCTAGGAACGTTTGAAAACGTCTCTGTCAAAGCTGGATTTACTGGAGTTGGATTCGATGGAATTGCGGTTGCCCTCCTTGGTGGAAATAACGCATTTGGAATTATTTTAGCAGCGATCTTATTTGGAGCGTTAAAAGTCGGAGCGCTTGAAATGCCATCAGCAGCTGATGTGCCGACAGAACTTGTTGACATCGTCATTGCGTTGATTATTTTCTTCGTTGCTTCAAGCTACTTAATTCGTCTCGTGCTTACGCGCTTCAAAAAGGAGGGAAAATAAATGTTACACATTCTTGAAATTATTATTCCTTCCGCGATTTTCTTTGCGGCACCTCTTATTTTTACGGCGCTTGGTGGCGTATTTAGTGAACGCTCCGGCGTTGTCAATATCGGATTAGAAGGATTGATGGTCATCGGTGCATTTACCGGTGTCGTGTTTAACTTAACGTTTGCCGATCAATTTGGTGAATTCACACCATGGCTTGCGATGGTTGTCGCGATGGTTGTCGCTTCGATTTTCTCGCTTATGCATGCGGTTGCGGCTATTTCACTTCGTGCGGACCAAGTCGTTAGCGGGGTGGCGATCAACTTTTTAGCGTTAGGATTATCGTTGTTCCTTGTGAAAATGTGGTATGGGAAAGGTCAAACAGACCAAGTGCAAGTTGGTTTTGATAAAATCGATATTCCAATTTTAAGCAAAATTCCTGTTCTCGGTCCAATTTTATTTTCGAATGGATATGTACCATCTTACTTAGCAATTGTATTAGCATTTGTCGTATGGTACGTCATTTACAAAACACCGTTTGGGCTTCGTCTTCGTGCTGTTGGGGAACATCCGATGGCGGCGGATACGATGGGAATTAACGTGGCAAAAATGCGGTACATCGCAGTCATGTTAAGCGGTGCGCTTGCTGGAATTGGCGGTTCGATTTATGCAACGATCATTTCGCGTGATTTTAGCCATGCGACGATTTCTGGACAAGGGTTTATGGCGCTTGCGGCGATGATTTTCGGAAAATGGCATCCGCTTGGTGCGATGGGAGCAGCGCTTTTCTTCGGATTTGCGCAAAGTTTAAGTATCGTTGGACAGGCGATTCCGTTTTTGAAAAACGTACCAACCGTTTACTTGCTCATTTTGCCATATGCTTTAACTATTTTAGCGTTAACTGGGTTTATCGGACGTGCAGATGCGCCAAAAGCGCTCGGTACGCCATACGTAAAAGGAAAACGTTAATAGGAAAAAGACTTCGGGACAGCCCGAAGTCTTTTTTTCATGCTTTTGATCACGCATAATAAAAGCAAGGAGGGGATTTTTTATGTTGCTGCATCAACTCGTCGATCAATTGTTTTTAGAGTTACAACATCCCGTAACGATTGAATCGTACAATTTTGAATTGCTTGCATATAGCGGTCATCACGATGAAACGGATGAGGTGCGCATGCGCACCATTTTAAGCAAACGAGCATCCGCTCACGTTTTTCACTACTTACATGAACATGGATGGATGCAAAAAATTGAACAAGCAGACGGAGTCGTTAGCATTCCTCCGCTTCCTGAGATTGATCTCGGCGCACGCGCTGTCGTTTGTTTAAAACACGCTGGGAAAGTATATGGATATCTTTGGGTACAAGCCGCGTTTCACGATTTAACAGACGAGCAACGGAGGCGCATCGAAGAAGTAGCAAAAGAGGCCGCTCAAATATTACACGAGCAGGTGGGGAAAAGATACAAACGTCAAGAAGAAGTTCATGACCTTTTCCTTCGCTTTATTCAATACCGTGATATGAGCGAACGAGACGTTCAAATGGAACTACAGTTGCTTGGGGCAACGTTTCCTTCACGATTTGCTGTTGTTGTTTTTTATGTCGAAAATAACAGGAGAAAAGATGACATCCGGAAATATATGACATGGATAACAAAAGCAACACATGCCCCAATCTTTTTTATTCATCACGATCATCCGTTTTTGCTTATTGTTGGGGAAGCACCGACGCAACGCCCGATCGATGTAGTGAACATGATGATCACAAAATTGCAACAAGATTTTCATTGCCGAATTGATCACGATGTGCTCGTTGGCATTGGCAATGAATATAACGGGCTGCAAAAACTGCGCGACAGCTATAAAGAGGCGATGGAAGTCATTCATTTGAAAAGGCACATGGATGAGCCGTTACCGCATGCTTATTGCGATTTAGGTATTTATCGCATCGTTCCATTCATATACGAACAGTATAAACAGCGTAGTTATAAAAACGAAGCGATTATGAAACTAAAAAAGCACGATGAACAACATGGAACCGATTTTTTGCATACGCTTCGTGCGTACATTCAACACGACTGCAATATGAAACAAACAGCCGAAAGTTTATACATTCATCCGAATACGTTACATTATCGACTAAAGCGCATGCAGTCGATCACGACTCTTCCGCTGCACGATTTTGAACAACGAATGATGTTGTATATCGATCTCCTTTTATACAAATATAAGGAAAGTATTGTGGATGAACAACAAAAATAAGCAGAAATGATTATATATTGACGACAAACAATTTTCAGAAAGTATAAATTATAATGAATCGTAGAATATGTGACAAAATCGTGAAAGGATCGATGCATGTGACTGTACCATACAAACATGAACCGTTTACAAACTTTACAATGGAGCAAGAAGCAGCTGCGTTTCGTCAAGCGCTTGCTTATGTCGAAACACAGCTTGGACAAGCATATCCAATCATTATTGGAGGAAAACGAATCGTTACGGAAGAAAAAGTTGTGTCAGTTAATCCAGCGGATAAACAACAAGTGGTTGGCGTTGCATCAAAAGCGACGAAAGCGCTTGCTGATGAAGCGATGCAAGCGGCGCTTTCTGCATTTGAAACGTGGAAACGTGTATCGCCGCAGGCACGTGCTGACGTATTGTTTCGCGCAGCCGCGATGTTAAGAAGAAGAAAGCATGAATTTTCCGCATGGCTCGTGAAAGAAGTCGGAAAATCGTGGAAAGAAGCGGATGCCGATACCGCAGAAGCGATTGACTTTTTAGAATATTACGCTCGGCAAATGATCTCTCTTGCCGAGGGTGTGCCTGTGCTTAGCCGCCCAGGAGAGTCTAATCGATTTTTTTATGTGCCGCTTGGTGTCGGGTTAATTATTTCACCGTTTAATTTTCCGCTTGCGATTATGGCTGGAACGACGGTTGCTGCCATTGTGACAGGAAACACGGTCATTTTGCGGCCATCCGATCGCGCACCAATTGTTGCTGCAAAGTTTGTTGAGCTAATGGAACAGGCTGGTCTCCCTCAAGGGGTATTAAACTATCTGCCGGGCGGGGAAGCAGAAGTCGGAGAATATATTGTTGAACATCCACAAACGCGCTTTATTTCTTTCACAGGATCGCGCGCCGTTGGATGTCGCATTTATGAACGAGCAGCGATTGTTCAACCAGGACAAAAGTGGCTGAAGCGCGTCATCGCAGAAATGGGTGGAAAAGATGCGATTATCGTTGATCGGGATGCGGATCTTGAATTAGCAGCGCAATCGATCGTTGCTTCCGCCTTCGGTTTTTCCGGACAAAAATGCTCGGCATGCTCGCGTGCCATCGTTCTTGAAGATGTATATGACGAAGTGCTTGGGCGCGTCGTTGAGTTAACAAAGCAATTAAAGGTCGGCAACCCACAAGAGCAAAGCACGTTTATGGGGCCTGTCATTGATCAAGTATCGTACGATAAAATTATGGGCTATATCGAAATTGGCAAGCAAGAAGGGAGACTCATGACGGGAGGCGAAGGAGACGATACGATGGGATTTTTCATTCAGCCAACCATTTTTGCAGACGTCGCACCAACTGCGCGCATCATGCAAGAAGAAATTTTCGGTCCGGTCGTTGCGTTTACGAAAGTGCGTACGTTTGATGAAGCGCTTGAAGTGGCGAACAATACAGATTACGGATTAACAGGGGCAGTCGTTTCAAACAATCGTGCTCATTTAGAAAAAGCGCGCGAGGAGTTTCATGTTGGAAACTTATACTTCAATCGCGGCTGCACAGGAGCAATTGTTGGGTACCATCCGTTTGGTGGGTTTAACATGTCAGGAACAGATTCTAAAGCAGGTGGTCCAGACTATTTATTGCTCCATATGCAAGCAAAAACAGTTAGTGAAATGTTTTAAAAGGGGGAATGGCCATGTTTGCACAACTATCGAAAAACATTTTTTTATACGCTTCACAAAGTAAAATGTTAAATCAAGCAGCGAAAAAATGGGGGCTCCGTTTCGGGGCTTCCCAAGTCGTTGCGGGGGAAACGATTGAAAGCGCTATCAAAAAAGTGCGTGAACTAAATGAAAAAGGGCTCGTTTGTACGCTCGATCATTTGGGAGAGTTCGTTTCAAGTCGCGAAGAAGCCATTGAAGCGACACAATATAACATCCGCACGTTAGAAGCTATTCATCGCGCAGGCGTTCAAAGCAACTTGTCTGTCAAATTGACGCAGCTTGGGCTTGATATTGACTTTGATTTTTGCTTAAACAATATGCGTCAAATTGTTGAAACGGCGAAACGGTACAACAACTTCGTGCGCATCGATATGGAAGATTCAGCGCATTGCCAAGCGACGCTCGATTTATTACACGAACTACGCCGCACGTACGACAATGTTGGAACTGTCATTCAAGCATATTTATATCGCGCTGAACAAGATGTAAAAGATTTAAAAGGAGTATCGCTTCGTTTAGTGAAAGGAGCGTATAAAGAGCCGCCAGAAGTGGCGTTTCAAGAGAAACAACAAATTGATGAAAACTACATGAATATCATTCGTCTTCATTTATTAAGCGGAAGCTATACAGCGATTGCAACACACGATCATAATATTATCGAAAAAGTAAAAAAGTTTTCTAAAGAAAATAATATTCCGCGTAATCAATTTGAGTTTCAAATGTTATATGGCTTTCGAACAGATATGCAACAACAGCTTGCGAAAGAAGGTTATACAATGCGCGTATACGTTCCGTTCGGAAATGATTGGTTTGGCTATTTCATGCGCCGATTAGCAGAACGTCCACAAAACGTCGCGTTCGCATTAAAAGGGTTTTTTGGGAAATAATTTTTTGTACAAATTGTGAACATATTTTAGTATAATGATACGTACAAAGGGGTTTTTATAGACAACAAAGGAAGGGGAGATTGTTTTGGTTATTACATCTGTCGTTGTGTATATGGTGGGGATGTTATTCATCGGATATTGGGCGTATAAACGGACATCGAACTTGTCTGATTATATGTTAGGCGGACGAACGCTTGGTCCAGCCGTTACCGCGTTGAGTGCGGGAGCATCGGATATGAGCGGTTGGTTGTTGCTCGGATTGCCGGGAGCGATGTATGCCCAAGGGTTAAGCGCTTCATGGATTGTGATCGGATTAGCTCTTGGAGCGTATGCGAACTGGTTATACGTTGCTCCACGTTTGCGAGTATATACAGAAGTAGCGAACGATTCGATTACGATTCCGTCGTTTTTAGAAAACCGTTTCGGTGATACATCGAAGTTATTGCGTCTCGTTTCCGGATTCGTCATTATGATTTTCTTTACGTTTTACGTTTCTTCTGGTCTCGTTTCTGGTGGGGTCATGTTTAAAAATTCGTTTGGTACAGATTATCATACGGGATTATGGATTGTAGCTGGTGTTGTTGTCGCGTACACATTATTCGGGGGATTTTTAGCGGTCAGTTGGACAGACTTTGTGCAAGGACTCATTATGTTTATTGCGCTTATTCTCGTGCCGGTTGTGACGCTTATGCACATTGGGGGGATTACGGAAACGACGACAACGATTCGCGACATCGATCCGAACTTGCTTGATTTGTTTAAAGGGACGAGCGTTGTCGGTATCATCTCGCTATTTGCATGGGGGCTTGGCTATTTCGGCCAGCCGCACATTATTGTTCGTTTTATGGCGATCTCCTCGGTGAAAGAAATGAAACAAGCGCGCCGCATTGGAATGGGCTGGATGATCTTTTCGTCTGTCGGTGCGATGTTAACAGGTCTTTTTGGAATCGCTTACTTTAAAAAAGCAGGCATGATGTTAGAAGACCCAGAAACCGTATTCATTAAACTTGGGGAAATTTTATTCCATCCGCTTATTACAGGATTTTTACTTGCAGCGATTTTAGCGGCAATTATGAGTACGATTTCATCTCAATTGCTAGTGACATCTAGTTCACTAACGGAAGATTTATATAAAATTTTATTCCGCCGCTCAGCGTCTGATAAAGAGCTTGTATTTGTCGGTCGCTTATCCGTCCTGCTTGTATCGATTGTTGCCTTGTTGCTAGCGTACGAGCAAAATAATACGATTTTAAATCTTGTCGGTTATGCGTGGGCAGGATTTGGGGCTTCATTCGGTCCTGTGATTATATTAAGTTTGTACTGGCGCCGTATGACAAAATGGGGGGCGCTTGCGGGAATGATTGCAGGAGCAACGACAGTCATCGTCTGGGCGAACTCTTCATATGCGAGCGTCATGTACGAAATGGTGCCGGGCTTTATCGCTAGCTTCATTGCCGTGATTATCGTCAGCTTGTTGACAGTTACACCTGAAAAACGTGTGACAGAGCAATTTGATACGTTTAAACGTACCATTTCATCATAAGAAAAAGGTGTCCGAACAGGGCACCTTTTTACGTTGAAAACTGTCGGATCGCTCGTTTCATCTCGTTTGAAATATGTTCTGATTTTGAAGCGGATGTTGCGATTTGCTCGACAATTTCATTTGTTTCAATTAATCGGCTAGATAATTCATTTACTTCTTGGGCGCTGTTTGCTGTCGCTGTAGATACTTCATGAATGGAAGTAATCATCTCATGTAAAGCGCGATTTAATCCGGTAGCTGTTTGGCTAAATTGGGCAACAACTTCTTCAATAAAAGAAGCTGTTTGTTCATATTGTTTTGTCACAGTTTTCATTTGTTCATAATCGCGTTGAACATCTGTCGAGATGTATGCTATTGTAGCTGAAGCGCTCGTTGACAACTGTTCTACAGCGGATGTTAACTGTTTGGCAACGTGTTGAATATTTTCAACTGCTTGTTGTGATTGTTCAGCTAGTTTACGAATTTCCTCGGCAACGACTGCAAATCCTTTTCCTTGCTCTCCAACGCGCGAAGCTTCAATAGAGGCGTTGAGTGCTAATAAATTTGTTTGTTTTGCGATATTCATAATTGTATTTGTAAATAGTTCAATATCTGTTATGACTTGTGAAGCCTCAATCGCTTTCTCTAGCTTTCTTTTCGTTTCTGCTAACAGTTCACTTGCTTTTTCTGATGATGACGTGACGATACGATCTGTATGGATCGCTTGTTGGCGAATGGATGAGGCATTTTGTTCACCTTCTTTCATTTTATGAATCATTCGCTGAACAGCGTGTTCGATTTCTTTTGATGTTGCAGACATTTGCTCAGCAAACGCCGCAGTTTCTTCGACATTTCCAGACACGTTTTTCGTAGACGATGAAATATGTGCAAGATGATCACTCAAATGACGAATATCACTATAGACGGTGGAAACGATTCCATCAAGTTCGTGAGCCTCGTGCTGAATGCGCCAAATCATCGTTGCTAGCGTATCCAACACACTGTTAAAGTTTGCGACGATACGGCCAACTTCATCGTTGCTTTTTAAAGTGAGTCGAGCAGTTAAATCTCCACGCTGTACAATCGTTTCAAACTGTTTGTTCATTTCTTTCATTGCGCGAATTAACGTCACTTTTCCGACAAAAAAACTAATGAGTCCAACGATGATACCTGCTCCGACGCAAAGAAGTGTAAAATATGTAGCGTATGACGGGTGTTTATATGTTGTAAAAAAACTAGCAACGATCGGAAAAGCGAGTCCCATCACAATACCTGTTCCAATAGAAATAAGCAAAAAACGACCTGTTACACTTAACAACACATATGTCACCCCCGACAAAAAGACTATTACAAAAATACTATAAGCGTGTATGCCTGACAATACATGTATATGTATTTTTTTGAATTTTTTACACAGTATTTATGTTGTTTGTGATATATTTACAAAAAAGTAGTTATATCATTACACAATTTACATATTTACAGATTGTATGTTTGGAGTGGATAAAAGTGAACGCATTTGGAGCCATCATTGCATTTTTATTAGCTATTATTTTTATTTTACGAAACGTTCCGGTTGCATATGGAATGATGTGTGGGGCGTTTATTGGCGCTTTACTTGGCGGGGCTTCTGTCGATGAGGCAGTTCGTCTCATGATGGATGGGGCAAAAGAAATGATCCCTTCTATTTTGCGCATTTTAGCTGCTGGTGTGCTAGCTGGCGTATTCATGCAATCAGGAGCGGCTGTCGCGCTGGCAGAAAAACTTGTGCAAGCGTGTGGAGAAAAATATGCACTATTTATGTTATGTTGTACAGCGATGATGTTAACGGCTTGTGGAGTGTTTGTTGATATTGCCATTATGACAATTGCCCCTGTTGCGCTTGCAATTGCGCATCGGCTTGAGCTGTCGCGCTTTGCGATATTGCTTGCATTAATTGGTGGAGGAAAAGCGGGGAATATCATTTCCCCGAATCCAAACACGATCGCCGCAGCAGAAGCGTTTCATGTGCCGCTTTCTTCACTGATGATTGCCGGCATCGCGCCAGCTGTTGTCGCCCTTTTTTTCACGTATCAGCTTGCGAAACGATGGTCTCGTGACGTCGTACATAGCGTACAAGTCGAAACAGTGAAAAAAGAAACACTTTCATGGCAAAAGGCAATCGTTGCCCCCCTTGTTGCTATTAGTCTGTTGTTGCTCCGTCCACTTTTTAGCATCGCGATTGATCCGCTCATCGCATTGCCAGCCGGTGCGCTTGTTGGGGTAATTGTAATGAATAAAACGAATGAGCTAAACATGTTTTTGCGCGTGGGTATGGAAAAAATGAGCGATGTTGTGTTGATGCTTATAGGTACAGGAACGCTAGCCGGTGTCATAGCAAACTCGTCATTACATGAAACGGTTATGGATACGTTTCAGTCGCTCGGCTTTTCTCCATATGTCATCGCTCCGCTCGCAGGTGCATTATTATCAGGCATGACTGCATCAACAGCAGTCGGTGCGGCAGTAGCGAGCCACGTATTCGGAAAAGCGTTAATGGAAGCAGGCGTCTCCCCGCTCGCAGGAGGGGCGATGGTACATGCGGGCGCAACGGTGCTTGATCATTTGCCACACGGCAGTTTTTTTCATGCTACAGCAGCAAGCGTGCATATGTCACCGAAAGAGCGAATCCAATTAATTCCATATGAAACACTCATCGGCTTAACGATTGCAGCAACATCTACGATTATTTTTACCTTACTTTTATAAAACTATGTTCTAAATAATCAACAAATAAAATAAAAAAAGGACTTTCTATCCATATGTAGAAAAATGATATATGAAAGGGGAGTGTGGGGAAGTGAGAAACGTATATATTTCTATATTTGTCTGTCTGTTTTTATTTGCCCATCCTGCTTGGGCACAAGGAGAAACGAGCATTACATTGAGCGTCGCTGGCGATGTGACGCTTGGCCGCGATGAAAACTATGGCTATACATATTCGTTTGATTATGAAGCGAAAAAAATGGCCTTTCTTTTTTTACAAAATATATTGAACCAATTTTTAAGCAAGATGATTTTACAACCGTCAATTTGGAAACAACGTTAACAAACGCAACGCAAAAAGCAAAGAAAAAGTTTCGTTTTCGAGGCGATCCGTCGTATGTCAACGTTTTAACGCGGGCGAGTATTGAAGGGGTCAATCTTGCGAATAATCATACGTTGGATTATGGACAAAAAGGATATATGGATACGATTGCTACGTTAAAACGAGCGAACATCGGATATTTCGGGAACGGAATACGGCTTGTGAAAACCGTCAAAGGAGTGAAAATCGGTGCGCTCGGCTATAAAGGATGGAGCGATACGAAGGCGGTGCGAAGGCAAATCGCAAACGACATAGCTGCTTTACGAAAACAAGGAGTCCAAATCGTTCTCGTTCATTTCCATTGGGGTGAGGAGCGAAGCTATGTGCCAAATAGCACGCAAAAAGCGTTAGGGAAATTTGCGATCGATAGCGGAGCGGATCTTGTCGTTGGCCATCATCCGCACGTCATTCAAGGAATAGAGCAATATAAAGGAAAAATGATCGTTTATAGCTTAGGCAACTTTATGTTTGGAGGCAATAAAAATCCGAGCGATAAAGATACGTTCGTTTATCAACAAACATTTTATTTTGTTAACGGCAAAAAACAGCCGAAAACAACGATTCGCATCATTCCATTTCGCATCTCATCTGTCACGACGCGAAACAACTATCAACCGGTTCCACTTAAAGGAAAAGAAGCAAGTCGCGTAAAAACAAAAATCGTCAATTTATCAGCAAAAATTAACAAACCAACATGGCTCGTATATGAAAAATAAAAAAATATAATAGAAAGAAAGGAAGTGATTTTATGTACATCGGGGACATTGTATTTCAACTCCTGATGTTTGGTACGTTGCTTGGAGTTTTTGCTGTATTTGTTTTTCGTGCTGTATGGTTGATGCGGTCTATAAAGGGAAAAAGAGGGTAAGAAAGTTCGGCAGAGACCGAACTTTCTTACTTTACAATTAATACGGGTGCTTCTACTCGCTTAGCGACTTTATGGCTCACGCTTCCTAACACCATTTCTTGTAACGTATTTAATCCGCGACTACCGACAATGACGAGATCAAAGGAATGAGCGTTTGCAAACTCAACAATCGCAGGTCCTGGTTCTCCTCTTAACAGACGAATTTCGTACGGAATGTTGGTTTCTTTCAGCAACGCCTCGGTTGAAGATAAACGTTTTTTACGCATCGCTTCTCGTTCTTCTATGTTGCCTTCAATCAATACGTCTGTTTTCGCTGTTGTTGTATTAATAACATATATGACAGTAACTTTCGCTTCTTGAATGTACGAGCAAAGTTCTATTGCTTTTTTTGTCGCACGCAAAGCATGTTCAGAGCCATCTGACGCCAGTAAAATGTTTTTCATTGTTTCAACCCTCGCAATTATTTTTGTTTATTATATCGTCTAATGAAAGCTTTTTCAAAAAAATTTTTTGGTATCGCTTTCTTTATTGATATGTATGTATTTACACATATTTTTGAGCCGCCATAAAAGGTTGAGCATGTAAACAATGTTATGTATAATCGCTTTGTTGTGTACGGGACGCTTCTTTATGGAAGAAGCAATATAAAAAGGAAAGAGGGGTTGTATGTTTAAACATTGGAAGGAAGAATGGTTTGGAAATATAAGAGGGGATGTACTTGCCGGGCTGGTCGTTGCGCTTGCGCTTATTCCAGAGGCAATTGCATTCTCCATCATCGCGGGAGTTGACCCGATGGTTGGTTTGTACGCTTCTTTTTGTATGGCAGTCGTCATCGCTTTTGTTGGCGGAAGACCGGGGATGATTTCTGCGGCAACGGGGGCAATGGCTCTTGTTCTTGTCAACTTAGTCACAGAACACGGGATCCAATATATGCTGGCAGCTACAATTTTAACAGGTGTCATTCAAATTGTTTTAGGTTTACTTAAAGTTGGGAATGTATTAAAATTCATTCCTCGTCCAGTTATGATCGGGTTCGTTAACGCGCTTGCTATTTTAATTTTTGCTGCCCAGTTGCCACATTTCCAAGGAGAATCTTGGGTGATGTATGCGCTTGTTGCACTCGGTTTGTTCATTATTTACGTTTTCCCACGCATCACAACAGTTATCCCATCTCCGCTTGTTGCAATTGTCGTCATTACAACGATTGCTTTCGTCACTAAATTAGATGTGCGCACGGTTGGAGATATGGGGGCAATTTCTGCAACGTTGCCGAGCTTTTTTATTCCAAATGTGCCATGGACATTTGAAACGCTCATGATCATTTTCCCTTATTCACTATCTCTTGCGCTTGTTGGATTAATTGAATCTCTTTTAACAGCGCAAATTGTCGACGATTTGACGGATACAGAAAGCGATAAAAATAAAGAATCGCGCGGACAAGGAATCGCTAATATTGTGGCTGGTTTCTTTGGTGGCATGGCAGGCTGTGCGATGATTGGGCAATCGGTCATTAACGTAAAATCAGGTGGGCGAGGTCGCCTTTCTTCCCTCGTCGCTGGTGTGTTCTTAATGGTGCTTATCGTTTCGTTTAACCATATTGTTGTTACGATTCCGCTTGCGGCGCTCGTTGCAGTCATGATCATGGTATCGATTAGCACGTTTGACTGGGGCTCAATACAACGACTGGCTAAAGTGCCAAAGGCGGATGCTTTCGTCATGATTATTACTGTTGCCATAGTGGTAATCACGCATAACTTAGCGATCGGAGTGATTGCTGGAATGATGTTAAGTGCGTTATTTTTTGCAGCGGATATGTCTAAAGTGAAGGTGACGAAAACGATAAAAGGTGACATCGCAACATATGATGTAGAAGGTACGCTCTTTTTCGCTTCGGCAAATGATTTTGTCCGTGGGTTTGACTACAATGACAATGTGAAAAAAGTAAACATTAACTTGGCGGAGGCGCGCATTAAAGATGAAACAGGTGCGCATGCCATCGACCGCGTCGTGATAAAAATGCACCAAAACGGTGTAGAAGCAAATATCATCGGCTTAAGTGAAGCGTGCGAAATGCTTGTCAATCGCCTCGCTCTCCACAACAAGCCAGGAGGGCTTGAACAAACGATTGGACATTAAAACCGAGCATATCGCTCGGTTTTATAGTTCCTTCCCGCAAGATGGACAAAATCGAAAATTTGCTTGTATGTTTGTTCCACAAGATGAACAATATTTTTCCTTATCGCTGCAGCCGAAAAGTTCATTTAGCGGATCTTTTTCTTCATGTTCGTCAACGATATCGACGATGGACATCCGCTCTTTTCCTGTCGCATTTTTATAATGGTAGACGGCTTGAAAAATACCGATTCCAATAATGATTAATCCGAAAAAAGGGAAGATTTGTGCTCCTGCAATCGGAGATTCCTTTGTAATGGAAAAGGTCATAAACATCCAAAATATACCGAATAAAATGGTGGCGATACTGCCAATAAATCCTTGCATTGACGGTCCACGACCAGGCTTTATACTTTTCATGTGTATTCCCCCTAATTTGTTTTATACACCCATTATATACAAGAAATAGAGGAAGTTCATGTTGTTTTTAAATAAAAGGAGTAGAATGTATGCTAGAATGAGTATTGACGACATAAAATATATGGTAAGCATCATGGCACAGAAGAAGGAGTTTATTATATGTCATTATCATCATTAAGGCATGAAGCGAGGAAAGCATTGAAAGGAAAATGGGGTAGCGCGGTGCTTCTTATGCTTGTTTATGCCCTTGTAACGATGGTTGTTCCTTTCGGTGTTGAGGTCGTGTTTAGTGGGGGATGGAAAGCGTGGCTTGATCAAGAAACTGTACCGGCATCTGCCTCGATTGTAAGCATGTTTGTTTCGTTTGCACTCATCCCGCTTAGTGTCGTCTTGTATTGGGTGTTTTTCGCAATGAGCCTATTCGTATCGCTCCGCTATTTACTGTTTATCAAAACGGAAAATTAGCTTTAAAGCTGATTGGTACTTCGCTTTTATTCGGGCTTTTCGTCTTTTTATGGAGTTTATTGCTCATCATCCCGAGAATTATTAAATCGTTATCTTACTCACAAACGTTCTTTTTATTGAAGGATCATCCAGAGTACAGTGCACTTCAAGCGATTAGCGAAAGTAAAAAACGAATGAAAGGGTATAAAGGAAAGCTATTTTTACTATATTTGAGCTTTATCGGTAGGGGACTTTTCTCGATCCTCACGTTTGGTATCGGATTTTTATGGCTCGTCCCATACATCTACACATCGCTTGCTGCGTTTTATGATCAATTTATTCGTACGCAAGAAGCACCGGCCGAATAAAACGAACAAGGGCGCCCTTGTTCGTTTTATTTTTTTGAAATAAAACTAGTAAAATATCAAATTGTTTTGTAAAATCATTAAAGAAAGAATATTGTTTCTTTTTTTGAACATATGTGAGTGTAGAAGTATTTTGATTTAATTATATAACCACGTTTGTAAAGTTAATAATAATAGTGACATACTATAATTGAAATGTGTTATAATAAATACGGAGAAGTTTTTGATCGAATCGATCGGATTTAGGGGGGCCAATGATGAAAACAGATGTCATTTTAATTGGTGCGGGGATTATGAGTGCGACTTTAGGGACGTTGTTAAAAGAATTAGCACCAGAGTGGGATATTGCTGTATTTGAGAGATTAGATCAACCAGCAGATGAAAGTTCGAACGAATGGAACAATGCCGGAACCGGTCATGCTGCACTTTGTGAACTAAACTACACAGTAGAGAAGGCGGACGGATCAATTGATGTAAGCAAAGCGATCAAAATTAACGAACAGTTTCAAGAGTCGCTCCAATTTTGGTCTTATCTCGTTCAAAATAAGCACATTCGCAACCCGAAGGACTTTGTTATGCCAATTCCGCATATGAGTTTCGTGCAAGGGGAAGAAAATGTTGCGTTTTTGAAGAAGCGGTTTGAACAAATGGTAGATAATCCTTTGTTTAAAGAGATGGAGTTTTCTGACGATCCACAAAAATTAAAAGAGTGGATTCCGCTAATGATGGAAGACCGCATCGTGACAGAACCGATTGCAGCGACGCGGATTGAAGCGGGAACGGACGTCAACTTTGGCGCTTTAACGCGCATGTTATTTGAACATTTAGAGCATAAACATGTGAATTTGTATTATAAGCATCATGTAGAGGATATGAAACGAACAAGTGACAACTTATGGGAAGTAAAAGTGCGCAATTTAGCGACTGGTGAAGTTGAAGTTCATCGCGCGAAGTTCGTCTTTATCGGGGCAGGTGGCGGAAGCCTGCATTTGTTACAAAAGTCAGGTATCCCTGAAGGAAAAGGAATCGGTGGCTTCCCAGTAAGCGGACTATTTATGGTGTGCAACAATCCAGACATTATCGCGCAACATCATGCGAAAGTGTACGGCAAAGCGAAAGTTGGTGCACCTCCAATGTCTGTTCCACATCTCGATACACGTTTTATTGACGGTAAAAAAATGTTATTGTTCGGGCCGTTCGCTGGCTTTTCGCCGAAGTTTTTAAAGAACGGATCGATGTTCGATTTAATTACGTCTGTTAAGCCACATAATGTGTTGACGATGCTCGCGGCAGGAGCGAAAAACATGGCGTTGACAAAATATTTAATTGAACAAGTCATGTTATCGAAAGAACAACGGATGGAAGAATTGCGCGAATTTATCCCGCATGCGAAAAGTGAAGATTGGGATGTCATTATTGCTGGTCAGCGTGTACAAGTCATTAAAGATACGGAAGCGGGCGGCAAAGGTACGCTTCAATTCGGTACGGAAGTTGTTGCCGCACACGACGGCTCGGTTGCTGCGCTACTTGGGGCATCACCGGGTGCTTCAACAGCTGTTCACGTCATGCTTGAAGTGATTGAAAAATGCTTCCCGAACGAAATGAAACAATGGGAAGCGAAAATTAAAGAGATGATCCCATCATATGGTGTATCGCTAATGAAAAACGAAGCGCTTTTACGCGATGTCCAAACGCTCGCTGCTCAAACGCTTGGCCTAAAAGAAAATATGCCACTTCAAATTGCATAAACATAAAAGGCGGAAGTCGGTGGACTTCTGTCTTTTTTTGTAGCGATCGTGCATGCATTTGTTATAATGGGGAAAAAGGGGGATGAGTGAATGATTTACCTTTGCTTTGTGGTTTTACCGATTATCGCAGGTTTATGGTTTTTTAATTTGGCATTGCTGTTGAAAAAATTGCACCAAGGCCGTGATATTCATAACGAAACGGTGTTAGGTACAGTGTACACAGCGATTTTTGTTTTTTTCTTTATGTACGTATGGATTGGGATGTTATGAACGAGGAAAAAATATTTTTTGGTTTTTTAGTTGCAAAATGCAAATAATAAGCTATAATAAAAGCAAGAGGTGAGAAAATGGAAAATGTTCGCGAACTATTTCACACGATGACGAAACGGCTTGGGTTGTTAGACCGCAACTGCTGCGCCGTTGGCGGGATTGAATTATCGCTTGTGCAAAGCCACATTTTATACGAAATCGACCGCATGAACGAACCGTCGATGCAACAAGTGGCAGATGCGATAGCGATGGATATTACAACGTTCAGCCGACAAATTCAAACGCTTGTCAAAATGAATTTAGTGAAAAAAACACCGTACCCGCAAGACCGCCGCGTCTACATTTTATCGTTAACGCCGGAAGGGAAATACGTCACCGCGAAAATTGACGCAGAAGTGAACGAATATTTAGGAGAAGTATTTTCGCATATGAGCGAATTTGAGCGCGAAACCGTCCTTCGTTCCATTCGCTTATTGAACGAATGTATGGAAAAATCAAGCATTTGTTGCAAACCGCTGTTTTAAGGCAAGAGGAATCTTGCCTATTGCTTGAATAAATAGTTGCATAATGCAAATAAAAGAAGGAGATTCATATGTTCAAAAAATTATTTACACAAAAAGAAAAAGGTTGTTGCGATGTGCAAATTATCGAGGTTAAAGATGACGAGAAAAAGGAAGATTGTTGCGAAGGGAAAGAAGACCAACAAACATGTTGCTAGCAACAAAGCACCAGGGGGGCCTGGTGTTTTTTGCATGGGCAGGATTTTTGGTGAGGATGACGAAGTAAAGAAATAAATGAGAAAATTATGAGATAAGTGGTCAAAAAGGAATGGGGTTTGTGAATATACTAGACGTTAGCCATTGGGAAAAAGATGATAAAAGACAAGCATCTGGAACAAGACAAAAGTTTTGGTTAGTTAGTCCATATAACGAAAAACGATATTTGTTCAAAATTCCGAAAGAAAATACAGGAGAAGCGTGGGCAGAAGTTGTTGCTTCAAAGTTAGGGAAGTTGATAGGGATAAACACAATGAAAGCACATTTAGCAACTTATAATGGTTTAACAGGTTGTTTACTGGAAAATTTCGTTGTTGCTAATTCGGAGTTTTACGAAGGTAGGGATTTATTTTTACGATGGCGGGAGATTTTGATCGC
Organism: Anoxybacillus thermarum; assembly: GCF_000836725.1. GTDB lineage: Bacteria > Bacillota > Bacilli > Bacillales > Anoxybacillaceae > Anoxybacillus > Anoxybacillus thermarum. The sequence goes on from NZ_JXTH01000030.1 coordinate 17,771, forward strand.
TATAACTTAAATTATTACGATTTTTTGAATATAATATGGAGGTGAAAGGATGAGTCGACCTTTTGTACTTTGGCTTATTTGGCAAAACGAACGTACTCGTCAGCGATATCATGTAGGCAATTTAGTGCATCATGAAGGAAAATACATGTTTTATTATGAGAAACATGCGAAGAGAAGAGGAGTTATCGAAGCATTAAAAAACGGATATCATCTACATTTAGCTTTCCCAGATGTAAATAAAGTTTATGTATCCGAGCGTTTGTTTGGTCCTTTCGAAAGACGTTTGCCTGATCGTCGTCGTCCAGATTTTCAAGAAATTCTAAGGGCACACGGCTTATCCGACGATTATACAAATATGGATTTATTACGTGCGACCGTTGGAAGACTTGCGACTGATACGTATGAGTTTGTACCACCCATTTATGTATATGGCAATGAGTTTGACTTTGATTTTTACATTGCTGGATGGAGATATTATGAAGGGGAACGAGTACTTGATCGGTTGCAAGTGGGGGATGACGTGACGCTTCAACTAGAACCGACAAATGAAAAAGATCCGAAAGCGGTTGTCGTATTGACGAAACAAGGCGAAAAATTAGGATATGTCCCCGCTTTTTATAGCGAATTTATGTTTCGGCTTATTGACGAAAGTGGCGGAACATATAAAGCAAATATCCAATTTATTCATCCAAATGCTAATCCGCAGTTAAAAGTAAACGTTTATGTACACGGAACGCTGACGCCAACAATGAAAAAGCTTCAACGAGACATGGTGCATGATATGGAGTTAGTCGTTACGGTGTAGTAGAAAATAACGCAAAGCTTTCAGAGGATGGAACAGGCAGCCATCGCCCTTGTTGGAGATGCGAGAGTGAAAATTTTCATGAAGTTTTGTGGAATGGATCCATAGCGGGAGTGGCTATGGGTTTTTTGTTTTAGCATCTATCGTTGTAATGATGATATGTCTTGACGTGTCGAGTTTTTGCTGTATAATTGTGCATAGAATAAACGCTGTCGTTCATATGGATGACAGGTCAAGAAGGGGAGCGGCATCATGTCGCTCCTTTTGTTTTTCATGTGGGGAGGGATGTTTTTGTATTCACGAATCGCCCTATTTATTGACGGCGGGTATCTTGACAACGTATTGAAATGGCATGGAAAAGCCAAAATTGATTACAGCAAGCTTGCTGCAGCTATGGCTAACGACCACTTGCTTCTGAGAACGTACTACTATCACTGTCTCCCTTATCAATCTCCAAATCCATCTTCAGAGGAAAAAGAGTATTTTTCCAATGCTCAAAGTTTTTTCAAAAGATTGAACAGGCTAGAAAGCTTCACTGTTCGGGAAGGAAAACTTGCATTTCGCGGTATTGATGATCGCGGTTTTCCGGTGTTTGAGCAAAAGCGTGTCGATGTTATGCTAGCGACAGACTTAGTTATGCATAGTACGAAAAAACTGATTACCCATGCAGCTCTTTTAACAGGGGATAGCGACTTTTTGCCAGCGTTGCAAATTGCACAATCAGAAGGGGCGCATATTACTCTGTATTATTCTGATGAAAGCGACGACATTCGCCCGCACGATGAACTGTTGGATATTGTAGATGATCGGAGGTTGATCAACAAGGACTTCATCCATAGTATTAAAAGAGGATCATGACATAGTGTATTACATTGGTCATTGAAACGAATCTATGCTCCAATAGAGAGGACAGTGTATATGAAAAAAGACCGCTATATTTATCCGGCTATTTTCGATGATGACAGTGACGGAATATCTGTGGAATTCCCTGATCTTCCTGGATGTTTCACGTGTGGCGATACAGAAGAAGAAGCGCGGCAAATGGCAAAAGAAGCGTTAGCATTGCATTTATACGGATTAGAACAGGAGAATGAAGCGATTCCTGAGCCTTCCGAATTACCGGACATTCAAACAAAAAATCATCAAGTGATCGTATTCATTGAAGTATGGATGCCGCCTTTTCGCTATGAAATGGAAAAAAGACGCTAACCATTCCAAAAAGGTTTGATGATTTATTGAAAGAACAGCATGTGAACGGTTCGCAAGTTCTGCAAGATGCATGAAAGAAGTATTTGTGTATTTACGAGAGTGAAATGCCCTCTTCCTTGACAACGAGGGAGGGGGATTCTGTTTTTTTAAAATGACAAATATAGAAATGTCATGTTTTGTCGAATGTCTGTTCTTGTAAAATAATGTCGGGTATAATAAGACATAGATAGGTTGTTCGGATATATAGGGGGTTTTTGTAGTGACAACACCATATCAAAGCCAATACTTTGCTTACGAATTAACTAGGCAACATTCTTCTCACTCGATCGGTCGGTTAAGCCAGTCTTTAATTAACGCGACAGTTGATTTAAACCCTCATCAGGTAGAGGCGGCTTTATTCGCTTTTCGCGCCCCGCTTGAGAGAGGAGCGATTTTAGCCGATGAAGTAGGATTAGGAAAAACGATCGAAGCAGGGCTCATTATTAGTCAATTGTGGGCAGAAAGAGAGCGTCACATACTTGTTATTGTTCCTCCACCGCTTCGGAAACAATGGAATCAAGAGTTATGGGAAAAATTTTATATCCCCTCGATTATTCTAGAAAGTAAAAACTTCAACGAGATGGTACGTTCTGGTCATCGGAATCCTTTCTTACAACAAGATCAAATTGTGATTACTTCGTATCAATACGCTCGAAATAAAGCGGATATGCTACAAAAAGTAAATTGGGATTTAATTATCTTTGACGAAGCGCATCGTATGCGGAATGTGTATAAAAAATCAAATAAAATCGGACGTACATTACGAGCAGCAACAGCTGGCTATCCGAAAATCTTATTGACGGCAACACCATTACAAAATTCTTTAATGGAATTGTACGGGCTTATTAGCTTTATCGACCCTCATATTTTTGGAGATGAAACAACATTTAGACGTCAATTTGCCCGCGGTGCGAAAGAAATGTCGGAAATAGATTTTATTGATTTAAAACAACGTATTAAACCTGTTTGCCATCGTACGTTAAGACGGCAAGTTACCGAGTATGTGAATTATACACAGCGTATTCCGATTACTCAGGAGTTTATGCCAACGAATACGGAATGGGAACTGTACGAAAAAGTCTCTGCATACTTACAGAGAGAACAACTTTTTGCGTTACCAACAAGCCAAAGGGCATTAATGACATTAGTTGTCCGGAAATTGCTGGCATCTTCTTCCTTTGCTATTTCTGACACATTGCTTTCTCTAATTAAACGACTTGAGCAGTTACTACTGGAACTAGAGCGAGGAAAAACAGAAATAGCCGCAGAGCATTCGGGCGTTTACGCAGATGTTGATGAATTTGATGATACAATGGAAGAGTGGGAAGAAGAGGAACAGTCATCATACATAGGTGAATTATCGCTAGATGAAATGAAACGCCTTATTCAAGAAGAAAAACAAGAATTAGAAGAATATTACTTAGTAGCTAAATCGATTAAAGAAAATTCAAAAGCGGAAGCATTGTTAATTGCGCTTGAAAAAGGATTTGAAAAATTAAGAATGTTAGGTGCAAACGAAAAGGCGGTCATCTTTACCGAATCACGACGAACGCAAGCTTATTTGCGTGAATTTCTCGAGCGCAACGGCTACGCTGGCAAGATTGTGTTATTTAATGGAGAAAACCAAGATGAACAGGCAAAGCAAATTTATGAACAATGGTTAGAAAAACATCAGCACGATGATAAAATTACCGGCTCAAAAACAGCCGATATGCGTGCAGCTCTTGTTGAATATTTCAAAGAACAAGCGTCGATTATGATTGCGACAGAATCAGCATCAGAAGGGATTAACTTGCAATTTTGTAGTTTAGTCGTTAACTATGATTTGCCTTGGAATCCACAGCGGATTGAGCAGCGGATTGGTCGCTGCCATCGATATGGACAAACCCATGATGTCGTTGTCATTAACTTTTTGAACCATAAAAACGAAGCGGATAAAAAAGTGTATGAAATTCTTTCTGAAAAGTTCCGATTGTTTGAAGGAGTTTTTGGCTCTTCGGATGAAGTGCTAGGTGCGCTTGAATCAGGTGTCGATTTTGAAAAACGAATTCAACAAATTTATCAGACGTGTCGCACGGCGGAAGAAATTGAACAAGCGTTTAAAAACTTGCAAGCGGAGTTAGATGAGCAAATTCAATTAAAAATGAAAGAAACACGTATGCATCTATTGGAAAACTTCGATGATGAGGTAAGAGAGAAACTAAGAGACCATTATCATCAAACAAGCTTACATCTCAATCGTATGGAACGTTACCTTTGGAACTTATCGAAATATGAAGGTGCGAGGGAAGCAACGTTTGATGATGAAACATTGAGTTTTGTCAAAGAGCATGAAACATATCAAATGATATCGCAAGCGAAAAAGCAAGAAAGAGCGAATGTCCATCACTATCGTTTTTCTCATCCGCTTGCACAGAAATGGATTGAGCAGGCAAAGAAGAGAAAACTTATACCAAAAGAAATTACATTCCGTTATTCTGATTATGAAGGAAAAGTTAGTATTTTAGAGCAATTGATAGGAAAAGAAGGATGGCTATCGTTAGATTTGCTTCATGTACAATCGCTAGAAAATGAACAGCACCTTGTTTTTTCAGCGATTGATTTAGAAGGAGAGCAACTCGATCAAGAAATGTGCGAAAAAATCTTTGAACTTCCTGCTGTTGAGGGGGAAGCGATTGAGCTTTCCGAGTCGGTTTGCAATACGCTTCGACGGATTAGCCAAGGACAACAAGAAGCAATTTTAAATGAAATTATGGAAAGGGCATCTGCTTATCTTGATTCAGAGTTAGAAAAGCTGGAAAAATGGTCACAAGACTTGAAAAATAAACTTGAAAAAGATATAGATGAAATGACGGTAGAAATTGAACATTTGAAACGAGAAGCAAAACTTACACGCAACTTAGCTGAAAAGCTGGAAAAAAACAAGCAAATTAAAGAATTGGAAAAGAAGCGCAATGAGATGCGGCGAAATCTCTATGACCAGCAAGATGAAATTGATGAACAAAAAGATCGGCTGTTTGAAGAAATCGAGAAAAAACTCGAACAACGAACCAAGACAGAGCATCTTTTTACAATCAAATGGAGAATCGTATAGCAACAGGAGGGAGTACATTGGCACAAAAACTAGAGTTAACGTGGATTGGCAAAGGCGAACAGCCAAAGCTCGAACCGCGTATTCTTCTTGAAGATCCGGAGCTTTCTTATCACGCGAAAGAACGGGTAACAGAAAATGATATTTTCGATAATCGGTTGATTTTTGGGGACAACTTGCTGGCGCTGAAAGCATTGGAGCAAGAATTTACAGGGAAGATTAAGTGTATTTACATTGATCCGCCGTATAATACAGGGAATGCGTTTGAGCATTATGATGATGGATTGGAGCATAGTATTTGGTTAACATTGATGAAACAACGTTTAGAGTTGTTGAAAACGCTTCTATCAGAGGAAGGTAGTATCTGGATTAGTATAGATGATGATGAGGGACATTATCTTAAAGTAATGGGTGATGAGATTTTTGGGCGCTCAAATTTTGTAGCCACTTGTGTATGGCATAAAAAACATACAAGAAGTAATGACGCAAGATGGTTTTCGGATAATCATGATTTTATATTAGTTTGGGCTAAGAACAAAAACGTTTGGAGACCAAATCTATTACCGAGAACAGAGGAGAGCTTAAAAGGGTATGCGAATCCAGATAATGATTCGCGAGGACCTTGGACATCTGGTCCTTGTCATGCCAAAACACCTAACCCAAAGGATATATATCCTATTACTACGCCATCTGGGCGTGAAGTTTGGCCACCTCCAGGGACAAGTTGGAGATTTTCAAAAGAGAAATTTAAAGAATTAATCGATGATAATAGGATTTGGTTTGGAAAAGACGGAAATAATATTCCACGCTTTAAAAGATTTCTTTCTGATGTTCAAGACGGCTTTGTACCAACAACCTTGTGGTTTAGAGATGAGGTTGGAGATAATCAAGAAGCCAAAAAAGAAGTGAAATCATTTAATAACCAAGATGTATTTGCAACTCCAAAACCCGAACGTTTAATACAACGAATTATTCATTTAGCAACTAACGAAGGCGACTGGGTTCTTGATTCTTTTGCCGGCTCTGGTACGACTGGGGCGGTGGCGCATAAGATGGGGCGACGTTGGATTATGATTGAGCTTGGCGAACATTGCCATACGCATATTATTCCACGGATGAAGCGAGTGATTGATGGAACGGATCAAGGCGGAATTAGTAAAGCTGTCAATTGGCAAGGCGGCGGCGGTTTCCGCTATTATAAACTAGCGCCAAGCTTATTAAAGAAAGACAAATTCGGCAATTGGATTATCAACCCAGAATATAATGCCGAAATGCTTGCGGAAGCGATGTGTAAACATGAGGGATTTACGTACAATCCAGACCCGCACGTCTTTTGGAAACAAGGTCAATCGACAGAAAATGATTTTATTTTCACAACAACGCAGCTTGTCACTCACCAAATGGTCGCTGGCATTGTAGAACAAATGAAAGAAAATGAAACGCTGTTAATTTGCTGCAAGGCATACAATGTCAATGTCGATGAATTTCCGCAAATCACCATTAAAAAATTGCCACAAGCAATTTTAAATAAATGCGAATTTGGCCGTGATGATTACAGCTTGAATGTAAATAATTTGCCAATGAAAGAAAGAGAACCAGAACAATTGGAGCTATTTTAGGGGGAAGAGGTCATGAATCGTATCGTTAACGCTATTTCATCCCGTCTTAGCCTGCGCAAACCACAGAAAGAGTCGTTAGAAATTCTTGCCGAAGTGATTGAGCACTTCGGCTTAAATAAACAAAACGCTCCCCAATCATTACAAGAGAAGTTATCTGCTGTTAACGCGAACTTTCCAAGCGTAACAGATTTTGAACGCGAATTTCCTTCGCTCTGCTTTGCTTTGGCAACAGGCGTCGGGAAAACACGGCTGATGGGGGCGTTTATTGCTTATTTACATATGGCGAAAAAAATTCGCAACTTCTTTGTGTTAGCACCGAACTTAACGATTTATGAAAAATTAATTCAAGATTTTACACCAAATACACCAAAGTATGTATTTAAGGGGCTTTCATCGTTCGCAAATAAACAGCCAAATATTATTACAGGGGATAACTATGAACAACAAGCCCTCTTTTTAGAAGATCCTCTAGCTGTAAATATTAATATTTTCAATATATCTAAGATTAACAGCGAAGTAAGGGGAGGAAAATCGCCGCGTATTAAACGGTTAAGCGAATATTTAGGACAGAGCTATTACGATTATTTAAAATCGCTTCCTGATCTTGTGCTTCTAATGGACGAATCGCATCGCTATCGTGCAACGGCAGGGGTAAAAGCGATTAACGAGTTAAACCCGATTCTCGGTTTGGAATTAACCGCGACGCCGCAAGTCGAGAGCGGAAGCAAAACGATTCCGTTTAAAAACGTGATTTACAGCTACCCTCTTTATAAAGCGATGGAAGATGGGTATGTAAAAGAACCTGCGGTTGCCACGAGAGAAAACTTTAATCCAGAGAAATTAAATCAGGAGCAGTTAGAACGGTTAAAACTTGAAGACGGCGTTCGAGTTCATGAGGAAACAAAACTAGAATTAGAATTATATGCGCGTGAAAATAACGAAAAATTAGTAAAGCCGTTTATTCTTGTTGTGGCTCAAGATACAAAACATGCAGAAGATCTCATGAATATGATGGAAAGCGACGATTTTTTTGAGGGGCGTTATAAAGGAAAAGTCATTACCGTTCATTCCAATCAGCGTGGGGAAGAAAAAGATGAAACCATTAAGGAACTGTTAGCACTTGAAGACCCTCATTCAAAAGTAGAAATTGTTATCCATGTGAATATGTTAAAGGAAGGTTGGGACGTCACCAATTTATATACGATTATTCCACTTCGTGCGGCAAACTCAAAGACGCTAGTTGAACAATCGATTGGCCGCGGTCTTCGTCTTCCGTATGGAAAACGAACAGGTGTGCCAGCGGTTGATCGTTTAACGATTATTGCCCATGATAAATTCCAAGAAATTATTGATGAAGCGAACAACCCTAATTCTGTTATCCGCCGTGGTGTTGTCATTGGCCGTGATATAGCGCAGACAGAGAAGAAAATCGTTGTTGTGGAATCAAAAGTAGAAGCTACACTTATTGAACAACTTGTTGGTGAAAATAAACCCGTTACTCCTGAGGAAGAAAAGAAAATTGAACTGAGGAAAAGCATTGCAGAAACTGTGGTGAAAACGATTGCGAATAAACAAACGTTGTATAGTTCCAAGCAATTAAAAGACCCGTCAGTCCAACAGCAGATCATTCATGAAGTCAATGAACTTTATACATCGTCCCAGTTGTCTTGGTTTGAAGAAGAGCCGCAAAAAATCGTGGAAAACATGGTCGCACAGGCGGTTGAGTTAATTCCTGATTTGTCGATTGAAATTCCAAGGGTGATTTTACAACCGACAGGCGACATTTCATGGGGGTATCACGATTTTGATTTAGATTGTAGTGCGATTCCGAAATTGCAACCAGTTGCGGAAAATATTTTAATTGAGCATTTACGTACTCATGAACGGGAATTATTACAAATCAAAAAAGACGTCCAAGGAACAGAAGAGCATTTAGAAAATTATATTGTGTTTCATCTCATAGATTATCCGAACATTTCGTATGATGACCATGCGGAATTGTTATATAAACTATCAGGACAACTCATTGATTATCTTCGTAGTTATTTGAAAGAGGATGATGTAAAAAATGTTGTTATTTACAATGCACAACGACTAGCTCAACTTATTTATGTACAAATGAAAGCACATTATTATGAAGAGCAAACGAATTATGAAGTGATTGTTCGGGTAGGATTCGACACATTAAAGAGCAACGTAGTAACCGTCGATGCTGATGAAGAAGTGCGCGATTTTCGCCAACCTATTACGAATAAATCCTCGATTCGTGGCATGTGCTTTGGCGGCTTTACAAAATGCTTATATCGAACGCAAAAATTCGAGTCCGACGCAGAACGAAAATTCGCTACCATTTGTGAAAGCGATCCATCCGTTTTAAAATGGCTGAAACCAACGCAAAACCATATCAAAATTTACTACAACCAGACAAAGGCATACATTCCAGACTTTATTGTTGAAACGATTGACAAAATGTATATATGTGAGATCAAAGCGGCCAATAAAATCGAAGACGATAAAGAAGTCAAAGCGAAAGCGAAAGCAGCGATCACGTGGTGCCAACACGCTTCCGACCACGCCCGCGAAAACAGCGGGAAAGAATGGGTATACTTGCTAATCCCACACGATGATGTTGATTCGAATAAGACGATAAAAGGGTTGGAGGCACTATACAGACAAAATTAGCGAAGGAAGATACAACTCAGCCATATCTATTTACGACAGAAGTTGCTAAAACTTCTGTCTTTTTTTATTTTATGACAAGATTCGACAGAATTTTTTGTGGAATTTATGTAGGATAAGGATAGACGTTTTTAACGAGAGTAGAGAGTGGTATGGGGACTTTCCCATATCGTAGTTAAACTTAGGTACATTTATAAAATCGATCACTATTATTTAATGCTGTTGCTGATGCAAGTACGCGCGCTGATATAGGGGATACTATCCTTTACGAAGAAAAATGATCACAAAAAATTTATAACGATCGAATGCACAAAGAGGTGAAGATGGTGGCTGTTCCGGATTATCAAAGCTTCATGCTTCCATTACTAAAAATTTTAGGTGATCAGAAAGAGCACAGTTTAAAAGAAATCATGGAAAAATTAGCATCGGAGTTTAACCTTTCAAAAGAAGAGCAAAAAGAGCTTTTGCCCAGTGGAAGACAATCGAAGTTTGTAAATCGAGTTGGATGGGCAAGAACTTATTTAAAAAAAGCGGGACTCCTTAAAAATGTTTCGAGAGGGATTTTCATTATTACTGAACGCGGTCTGGATGTTTTGAAAAGCAATCCGCCTGCCATCGACGTGAAATACTTAGAGCAATTTCCTGAATTTATTGAGTTTAGAAATGCCACAAAAAATGAAAATGGAGATAGTAAAGATAAGACAATGTCTGTTGTTTACAGTACGAATGGGACTCCAGAAGAGATTCTCGAATCTAGTTACCAAACTTTAAGACAGGAACTCGCAAATGAACTGCTCGAGCGCATCAAAAAATGTTCCCCAGCATTTTTTGAAAAACTTGTGGTCGACTTGTTAGTAGCTATGGGATACGGTGGCTCGCGGAGCGATGCAGGACGTGCGATCGGGAAAAGTGGGGATGAAGGAATTGATGGTATTATCAATGAGGACAAACTAGGGTTGGACGTCGTTTACATTCAAGCTAAACGTTGGGAAAATACTGTTGGTCGTCCCGTTGTTCAAGCGTTTGCTGGCAGCTTAGAAGGGCAAAGAGCAAGGAAAGGGGTTCTCATTACGACCTCAACATTCTCGCAAGAAGCAAAGGACTACGTGAAAGTCATTGAAAAGAAAATTGTTTTAATTGATGGCGAAAGACTTGCTCAATTAATGATTGACCACGATATTGGAGTATCAGAACAAGCAAGATATATTGTTAAAAGAATTGATATCGATTATTTTGGAGACGAGGAGATTTGATCGGCCAACTCGGTTTGGTGCTTATGCCCCGAAAACAAAATTGAAGACGATAAAGAAGTTAGAGCAAAAGCTAAAGCAGCGATCACTTGGTGCCAACACGTTTCCGACTACGCCCGCGAAAACAACGGGAAAGAATGGATATACTGGTACGGTGCCTGTCACGCCCCGAGGATTGGCGAGATTTGTAGAAATAGAGAGTCATAGCGCGTGTACTCCTCCGTGATCTTTGACTCTCTTTACTTTTTATTGTAGGAAATGTGCCTTCACATTTTGAAATTCAAATTGTTCCTTTAGGGACGCCTGCGATACGATTAGGGTTGGCTGTTTTTGTTCTCGCTGTTGAAAAAGTGTATTTTGCGTTTTCACATTGCAGCAAGCGGGTTGAGAAATATCTTGTTGCGGAAGGAGTATTTTGAGAATATTTTGGTGATGAGGTCACGAATGTCGTTAATGGAGATGTCGTGTAATACGTAAAGGGTAATATGTTCGAATAAAAATGCTAACGTTCTTTCTAAACCCCTCTGCTTTCGATATAGGCTTTGACAAATTCGCCGTAAGCTTTCTTATCCATTATGGGATTTACATAATTTAACTTTCGATCTTTATAAGTATAGTTCTCTCGAATCCAGCGAAAGTCTTTATCGTTATTACTAACTAATGTGGCATTATGTATAAGAGCTGCAGCTGCAACAAGAGCGTCTGGTGCTTTAATACTCTTTTTGCGTGTACGATCGGCTCTTGCTTTCCTTCTTATGTCAGCTGCTAGCTCTGTATCTTCTCTAGTGATGTCATAAATTTGATCAGCCAGTTGAATATATCCTTTTCTATTTTCTCTTATGTCAGGATCTGTTTCGATTTCGAAATGAGACATGATCTCCATCTCAATCAAGGTAGTCATAATAATCTCTGCCTCATCTTCAATTAGCTGTTCGATGAACTCCACTGCATCAGGGTAACTCATTTCATGTGCCGCATATATATTTGTATCAATTAGTATTTTTGTTGACACTGCTTAATCCTCCCACTCTTCCCTGTTTGCAATTCTCAATGATTCCAACACGCCTTCTTTGCTAAATAACTTTCCACTACCAGCTAGACGTTTGTGTAACGCTTTTTTTTCTTCTTTGGTTAGTTTTTTCTTTTCAGGTCGCACTTGAATGACCTCCTTCATTTGCCCTTCTGTTAGAACAGGCACTTCGATTCGGTAATGATGACGGTTCTGACGCACGATTCTCTTTAAAATTGGTCGTTTTGCTGTTCCAGTTGTTATATGATAGGCGCCACGGTTCCCTTTTTTGTTAGTTCTCATTTGTATCCCACCTTGGTTGAGGTTTTATACACATTATACCATATTTCAAGAAGTCATGATACGGTGCCACCGCCCCGAAGCATGCCGAGATTTGTAGAAGCAGGGAGTGATAGTTTTCTCTCTGCTTTTTCCATTTCTAAAGAAGGAACATCACCAATTTTGTCGAAAATACACCACAAAATAGAAAGCGAGGTGCATATATGGCCATTGACCATGATCGGTTGTTTAAAGAGTTGATTACGACGTTTTTTGAAGAGTTTCTTCTTCTTTTTTTCCCGCATGTGCATGAGCATATCGACTTTCAGCACGTGTCGTTTTTGTCGGAAGAATTGTTCACCGATGTGACGGCGGGGGAGAAGTATCGCGTCGATTTGCTTGTTCAGACGAAGTTGAAAGGGGAGGATAGCCTCATTATTGTCCATATCGAAAATCAAAGTTACGTGCAGCCATCGTTTCCAGAGCGAATGTTTATTTACTTTAGCCGCTTGTTTGAAAAATACCGAAAGCGGATGTTGCCGATTGCCGTATTTAGCTACGACTATCTTCGCTATGAGCCTTCATCGTTTACGCTCCAATTCCCGTTTTTCGATGTACTTCAATTCCGATTTCTTACTGTTGAGTTGCGCAAACAAAACTGGCGTGATTACATTCGCCACGACAACCCAATCGCCGCTGCGCTGTTAAGCAAAATGGGGTATACTGAAAGTGAACGGGTAGAACTGAAAAAACAGTTTTTACGCATGATCGTACGCATGGAATTAGACGAAGCAAAGCAACGATTGTTAATCGGCTTTTTCGAAACATATGTTAGGCTGTCGGATGAAGAAGAACAACAATTGCGAAACGAGGTGAATGAAATGGAAACGAAAGAAAAAGAACAAGTGTTGGATTTAATCATTTCATATGAGAAAAAAGCGCTAGAGAAGGGTTTGAAAGAAGGCGTGGAACGAGGGTTACAACAAGAAAAACGCCAAATCGCGAAAAAGATGCTGGAAAAAGGCTACGACGTACAGACAATTCATGAACTAACGGAGTTGTCTGTGGAAGAGATTGAGGGGTTGAAGTGATGTCATCTCTTGTCTGAAATTGTATCAACAGCGTCTCCCTGCCTTTTTAGATGAGTGGAAGAAGCATTGGGATTAGGATTAGAAAGTGGTTGCTAAGGCGATGCATATTCGCACCGCCTATTTTTGTCCAACAATTGCTTTCGTAAACTCGGTGAAGTCTGTCAAATGGGTGTCGAGTATTTTTTGTAAAATCGTCAAGTTCAGTTCTTGATAGTCATGCACGGCGATATTACGAAATCCGACCATCGCTTTCATTTTCTGTGACAAGGATGAAGAGATGATTCCGTGTTGTTCTAAAAGGGTAAAAGCGTCTCGGCTTGTTTGTGGCAGTCCGAGCTTTTTTTGTGCAACGACGTGCATCGCTAAGTCAATGCTTGCTTCACACGCCCGTTGGAGGTTGAGGACAATGGAATCTTGCTTTGTGTAATTCTCCAAATGTTTTGGGTTGTTTTCATATTCTTCGTGAATGCGTTTCAGACACCGTTCGATGACACTGATTTTATTTAGGATGACATCATGAATCATAAACCGACCCACTTTCCGCAATGTTTCGCAAAATCTCTGCTCGTTCCTCGTTTAGTTTTGCATACATTTTTAGCACTAGCCATTCAAATTCTGCCCTTTTTTGTTCGCTTGCACAATAGATGACCTTACCGCTACTGACGATTTGTGCTTGAAAAACGGTGCTCGCTTCTTTTAAATCGATGAGATCGACGTCTCGCTGTAATCGCTCTGCCAATTGTTGCGCGAGCATAAAGCGTTCATAGTGGTCTAATGATCGTTCATCGCTCAAAAAAGCAATATCAATGTCGCTATCGTGGCGAATATGTCCTGTTGCTGCTGATCCGAACAAATAAATGACAGAAGGGGAGACCGCATTCTTTAATGTTTCCACAATGATTTGTTCCATCTGGTCACCGTCCTTTTATTTCCATGCTATTACAATTATATGATTTTCGGTTGTGTGTGTCACGTCCCTATAGAAAACTTAGTTTTTTATGTGATTACAACGTTATTCCAAAGGATGGCCGCCTCTTTTGATCACCATTTGCTACAGTCATATGAAGTGTTTTGTTACTTAATTATTCAAAGTATTCACATGTTATACTAATTATAAGTCGCTAGAGGATCTGGTTTTGTCAGATTTTGGGGAATGGCTATTACTAGTTATGAATGACGAAGAAGAGATAGTTGCCAAACATTCATTTATAGTAAAAAATATCGCATTCACATATACATCCAAGAGGTGTTCGTCAATGAACGAAAACATACTCTTTTAGTTTCGTTTTCAATCACTCTGGCTTTTTTTCTCCTTATTGAACTTTTATTCAAAAAAAGAAAAGGGATAAAGTTTCGATTCGATCTTTTGTTGTGAAGTTTGTTAGCATCGTTATTTTTGTTTACATAATAAAGTTAACCATTTTATAAAGGGTGTCCTTATCTTATAGTGATAACAAGGACACTTTTCTTTTTCTATGGAGATAACCAATCTATGCTTTCACGGAAGCTCTATTCGGGACTCTCTTTTTAATTTGGCGAAAATATTCAAATTTATTCATCCTTTTCTACAGTATTCGACAACATTTCTCGTTCTCTTTCTGTACAATAAAATCGGTTTTATCTTAATTAGGCGAGAAGACTCCCACTTCAACGAAGCGAAGCGAAGCGGAGTAAGTGGGAGATGAATCGCCTTAACTATATTTTGCTGAAAATAGGATAGATTCAGTAAAATATAGTATAATATAGTTAGATGGGAGGTGAAAAAATGTATTTTTGTATCGAGTCAGTCAAGACTTTGTGGAGAACATTTTTTCGGTTCACTACGGGTGTTGTCAATCACTAGTTAGCGAACCATTTTCAGGAATTGATATCGTAAGCGCTTTTGGACTCTCATCCCTCATCTTGAAGTGATGATATTGTATTCCATTTTTTTACACCCAACCAAAATCCCGAAGCGCCGACAACGCTTGATGGATCGGCGTCCCGGATGACCGCTGCAGACACGGTAGATTCTGACGCACCACATCTGCCCACAACCGTCCTGCCTTCCGTTTGGCCTGTTCAACCCGCTTGGAC
>NZ_JXTH01000031.1 GCF_000836725.1 Anoxybacillus thermarum
TGGGGGTTCAAGTCCCTCCACCCGCATAATGCGGAAGTAGTTCAGTGGTAGAACACCACCTTGCCAAGGTGGGGGTCGCGGGTTCGAGTCCCGTCTTCCGCTCCAACATGCCTATGCCGGGGTGGCGGAATTGGCAGACGCACAGGACTTAAAATCCTGCGGTAGGTGACTACCGTGCCGGTTCGAGTCCGGCCCTCGGCACTTTATATGCGCCCGTAGCTCAATTGGATAGAGCATCTGACTACGGATCAGAAGGTTAGGGGTTCGAATCCTCTCGGGCGCGCCATGTTTATATCGTAATGAGGACGGGAAGTAGCTCAGCTTGGTAGAGCACATGGTTTGGGACCATGGGGTCGCAGGTTCGAATCCTGTCTTCCCGACCATTTTCAAGGGGCCTTAGCTCAGCTGGGAGAGCGCCTGCTTTGCACGCAGGAGGTCATCGGTTCGATCCCGATAGGCTCCACCATATATTTATAATGGCGGCGTAGCTCAGCTGGCTAGAGCGTACGGTTCATACCCGTAAGGTCGGGGGTTCGATTCCCTCCGCCGCTACTAGCTTAGGACCTTTAGCTCAGCTGGTTAGAGCAGACGGCTCATAACCGTCCGGTCGTAGGTTCGAGTCCTACAAGGTCCACCATGTTCATATTATACGGAGGAGTACCCAAGTCTGGCTGAAGGGGTCGGTCTTGAAAACCGAGAGGCGTCGAAAGGCGCGCGGGGGTTCGAATCCCTCCTCCTCCGCCATAAATTGATTTTAATTCTTCTTTCTTAATAAGGATGGAATATTGTGCCGGCTTAGCTCAATTGGTAGAGCAACTGACTTGTAATCAGTAGGTTGCGGGTTCAAGTCCTGCAGCCGGCATCGTTGTGGCGGCTATGGCGAAGTGGTTAACGCACCAGATTGTGGCTCTGGCATTCGTGGGTTCGATTCCCACTAGTCGCCCCATAAATTTTATGTTGTGCCGGTGTAGTTTAGTGGTAAAACCTCAGCCACGAGCGACACTTCGTTGAATAAGCTGCGAGTTGCCTCGACGCATCTAACATCCTTGAGTATGCTGGTAGAGGAAGAGGCATGAGAAAGCGTAGAAGTAAAAAATAGATATGTGAGTAATTTATCGCGCGGGTGTAGTTTAGTGGTAAAACCTCAGCCTTCCAAGCTGATGTCGTGGGTTCGATTCCCATCACCCGCTTACGTGGGCCTATAGCTCAGCTGGTTAGAGCGCACGCCTGATAAGCGTGAGGTCGGTGGTTCAAGTCCACTTAGGCCCATTATATTGTTTTGTAGTAGCTTGGTGACGAGCAATGCATCATTGAGCAAACCGCGAGTTGCCTCGACGCATTTATCATCGTTGAGAATGTTGGTAGAGGGAGAGGCAGTAAAGTTAAACTATAATGTTGGTTAGGTAGCATGAATCAATTTTATTATTGTTCCGCAGTAGCTCAGTGGTAGAGCACTCGGCTGTTAACCGAGCGGTCGTAGGTTCGAATCCTACCTGCGGAGCCATTTGGAGAAGTACCCAAGTGGCTGAAGGGGACGGTTTGCTAAACCGTTAGGTCGCGTTTTGCGGCGCGCGGGTTCAAATCCCGCCTTCTCCGCCATTGCCACACACGGCCCGTTGGTCAAGTGGTTAAGACACCGCCCTTTCACGGCGGTAACACGGGTTCGAATCCCGTACGGGTCACTAGTAAAAAGGACATCTCATATCATGAGATGTCCTTTTTACATTTCATCAAAATTTATATGCGTTTTATTTTTCTTCTCCAAAAATTTTTTTCCATATTCCCCGTGTTGATGAATAGAAGGATGTTCAACTTGAATGGTGACGTGGGAAAGATTATATCTTTCTTTTAGCATTTCATTAATAGCTAAAATGACACAAAATGGTTGAATATGTTCGTGAATAAGAACGTGTGCTGTTAAGGAATAATGATCAGTTGAAATCGACCAAATGTGTAACTCATGTACATCTTCTACCCCTTTAATAGAAAGAATATCAGCACGAATACGATCCACGTCAAATTCATGTGGCACTGCATCCATTAAAATAAAATACGATTCCCGAACAATTTTTGCCCCCCCTATAAAAATAATGGTACCGATGGCGACGCTAATGAGTGGGTCGAACACGTATAATCCTGTAAAGTAAATTAAAATGGCTGAGATGATGACGCCAATGGAGCTGAGTAAGTCGCCAATAAAGTGCCATAAGGCGCTTTTTACATTTAAATTTTCTTCCTCTTTCATGCTCCGACTTAAAACGATTGTTAATACGAGATTAACAACAAATCCGATCGTTGCAATGGTTAGCATGAGAGAAAATTGAATGCTTTCAGGATGAATAAAACGACGAATTCCTTCAATGAAAATTCCAATAGAAATGATGACAAGCGCGAGCCCATTTAAAAATGAAGCGATAATTTCAAACCGTAAATAGCCAAATGTAAATGTTTTATTTGGTGGGCGAGAAGCTAAATAAATGGCAACCATACTTAAGCTTAATGCAATGACGTCAGAGGCCATATGGGCTGAGTCTGACAATAGAGCAAGCGAATTAGACAAAATGCCTCCTACAATTTCAACAATGGTGAAAAAAGTCGTTAATAACAGTGTTGTCCAAAGTGCTTTCTTTGATGTTTCTTGTACTTTCATATGCGGTAAATGATGAAAATCATACATATGCATTCCCCTTTATTTAAAATTAATATTAAAAAAAATAAATAATAATTACTATAAACTATTTTATATAATTATCATTTGTCACTCAAGCGACAAATTTATGGACGTTCGTATTGATTTTCATTTAACATGTGATTTGTTGAACATTGTCGAAAAATATCTTAATTTTCTTACAGGAATTTTATATGACTTTGTGTAATATATACAGTACGGAATTGTTTCCGCACCCATGGAAGAAAGGATGGATGAACATTTGTTGACAATGAGTCCAACCGATTTGCAGATGCATTTATTTCACGAAGGAACGTTTTATCAAAGTTATCACTTGTTTGGCGCACATCTTATCAAACGGGATAGAGCGATCAAAACCCGTTTTTGTGTATGGGCCCCACATGCAAAAGAAGTTCGTCTTGTTGGAACGTTTAATGATTGGAACGGAGAAAAGCACAAATTAACAAAAATAAACGAGCAAGGGATATGGATGATTGTTGTCCCTGAAAACTTAGAAGGACATTTATATAAATACGAAATAATGACAAAAGATGGACGTATCGTTCTGAAATCAGATCCATATGCTTTTTATGCAGAAGAACGCCCCAATACGGCCTCTATTGTATATGATTTAAAAGGATATAAATGGAATGATCAAGCGTGGCAAAGAAAAAAGAAGCGAAAACCTATTTATGAGCAACCGATGTTTATTTATGAAGTTCACCTTGGTACATGGAAAAAGAAAGATGATAGGAAATTTTATACATATAAGGAAATGGCAGATGAGTTAATTCCTTATGTTGTCGAACATGGATTTACTCACATTGAACTTTTGCCGCTTATTGAGCACCCGCTCGATCGTTCCTGGGGATATCAAGGAACAGGTTATTATGCTGCAACAAGCCGTTATGGAACGCCTCATGATTTCATGTATTTCATTGATCGTTGTCATCAGGAAGGAATTGGAGTCATTTTAGATTGGGTACCGGGACATTTTTGTAAAGATGCACATGGGTTATATATGTTTGATGGTGAGCCGACGTATGAATATATGAATATGCAAGATCGCGAAAATATTGTGTGGGGAACAGCAAATTTCGATTTAGGAAAACCAGAAGTGCATAGCTTTTTAATTTCGAATGCTTTGTTTTGGTTAGAGCATTATCATATTGACGGTTTTCGTGTTGATGCGGTTGCAAATATGCTTTATTGGCCGAATAGCGATGTACTGCATCCAAACCCATATGCCATTTCATTTTTAAAGAAATTAAATGAAGTTGTATTTGCTTTTGATCCGAATGTATTAATGATTGCAGAAGATTCAACAGATTGGCCGAAAGTGACGGCACCTACGTACGATGATGGGTTAGGATTTAACTACAAATGGAACATGGGATGGATGAACGATGTATTAAGCTATATGGAAACGAGCATGCATGATCGAAAATATATGCATCATAAAATGACATTTTCTTTGTTGTATGCTTACACGGAAAATTTTATTTTACCTTTATCTCATGACGAAGTGGTGCATGGAAAAAAATCGTTATTAAATAAAATGCCGGGCGATTATTGGGATAAATTTGCTCAACTTCGCTTGCTTTATGGATATTTTATGACGCATCCCGGAAAAAAACTGTTGTTTATGGGTGGAGAGTTTGGACAGTTTGATGAATGGAAAGATTTAGAACAACTCGATTGGGTGTTGTTTGACTTTGATATGCATCGAAAAATGGATGACTACGTGAAATCTCTCACTCATTTTTATAAAAAGCAAAGAGCATTATATGAATGTGATCATGATCCAAATGGGTTCGAATGGATTGATGTGAACAACGCTGAACAAAGTATTTTTTCTTTTATTCGACGAGGAAAAAAAGAAGAAGATGCGTTAATTGTCGTTTGCAATTTTACTAATATCGTGTATGAAGATTACAAAATTGGTGTGCCATTGCTTACATCGTATCGAGAAGTATTTAATAGCGATGATGTGATGTACGGTGGCGCGGGGCACATAAACAAAAAAGTGCTTGTGGCACATGAAGAGCCGTATCACGGAAAGCCGTATCATATTCGAATGACAATTCCGCCGTATGCTATAACAATTTTACGACCAACAAGAAAAAGAGAAGGGAAGGGAAACCATGGTACGAAAAAAGTGCGTCGCTATGCTACTCGCAGGGGGACAAGGGAGTAGATTAAGTTCGCTAACAAAAAATTTAGCTAAACCAGCTGTTCCGTTTGGAGGAAAATACCGCATTATTGATTTTACATTAAGCAATTGTGCTAATTCTGGCATTGATACTGTTGGGGTGCTCACCCAATATCAGCCGCTAGAGTTGAATACGTACATTGGAATTGGAAGTGCATGGGATTTAGATCGGAAAAATGGGGGGGTAACCGTTCTCCCTCCGTATGCCGAATCATCAGAAATGAAATGGTACAAGGGAACAGCGAATGCCATTTATCAAAATCTAAACTATTTGAAGCAATATGATCCGGAGTATGTCCTCATTCTCTCCGGTGACCATATTTATAAAATGAATTATGCGGACATGTTACAATACCATATCGAAAAAAAGGCGGATGTTACAATTTCTGTTATTGAAGTACCATGGGAAGAAGCGAGCCGTTTTGGAATTATGAACACAAATGAAGAGATGGAAATCGTAGAGTTTGAGGAGAAGCCAGCTCATCCGAAAAACAATTTAGCGTCTATGGGCATTTATATTTTTAAATGGTCTATTTTGAAAGAGTATTTAGAAATGGACAATCGAAATGACCGTTCAAGCCATGACTTTGGTAAAGATATTATTCCTTTACTGATCGAAGAAAAAAAGCGGCTCATTGCCTATCCATTTAAAGGATATTGGAAAGATGTTGGGACGGTCAAAAGTTTATGGGAAGCAAATATGGATTTACTAGAAGATACCCCAGCATTAAATTTATTTGACCATACATGGCGTATTTATTCTGTGAACCCGAATGAACCACCGCAATATATTGCTCCATACGCACAAGTGAAGGAGTCTTTAGTGAATGAAGGATGCATCGTCGAAGGGAATGTGGAGCATTCTGTTTTGTTTCAAGGGGTGCACATTTCACAAGGTGCGAAAGTAAAAGATTGTGTTGTTATGCCTAATGCAGTAATTGGAAAAAACGCACACATTGAAAAAGCGATTGTTCCGCCAAATGTGGAAATTCCTGATGGAACGTTTATTTGTGGGGATCCATATGACGCGGAAGTCATTCTTGTGACAGAGGAGATTTTGGGACATTTTTCTGAGAGAGAGGATGAGAAAACGTGGGAAAATTAATGCTTGGGGTCATTGATGCGACGACATATACACCAGAAATGAGTGATTTGACATTTAAGCGTTCTATCGCAGCCGTCCCGTTTGCTGGTCGCTATCGGCTAATTGATTTTGTTTTATCAAATATGGTGAACTCAGGTATTGAAAGTGTCGCTATTTTCCCAAAGTATCAATATCGTTCGTTAATGGACCACCTTGGATCAGGTAAGAATTGGGATTTGAATCGAAAACGTGATGGACTGTTCTTTTTCCCTTCACCTGACCTCCCGATTTCTCATATCGGTTCGTTTCAACATTTCCAACAACATATTGACTATTTTTTGCGAAGTACGCAAAAATACGCTCTTATTTGTAACAGTTATACGGTGTGCAATATTGATTATGAGGAAGTGTTGCGACGTCATATTACTAACGAGTGCGACATTACCCGTATATGTTATCGTGGAAAGTCGCTTGATATGTTTATTTTAGAAACATCATTGTTGCTTGATTTAATCGCAAACCAGCAAAGAAATCAATATCGCAGTATTGTTGATGTTGTGAATGATGAAGGAAATGGGTTAACCGTATGTGATTATGAATATGATGGATATGTGGCAGTTATTGATAGCATCGAACGTTATTTCTACCATAGCTTAGAACTTCTTAAACCAGAAGTGTGGAAGAAGTTGTTTTTAAAAGGAAGACCGATTTATACGAAAGTAAAAGATGAGCCACCGACGAAATATACATCATATGCTTGCGTGCGTAATGCGATGATTGCGAATGGATGTATCATTGAAGGAGAAATTGAAAATAGTATTATTTCTAGAGCAGTAAAAATAGGAAAAGGAACTGTTGTCCACAACAGTATTATTATGCAAAAAAGTCAAATTGGGGATAATTGTATTCTTGAATATGTGATCGTTGATAAAGATGCTCGCATTGGTGATGGAGTGAAATTAATTGGAACGCCGAATCAGCCAATCGTCATTCGAAAAGGGACAATACAAGGAGAGCTGATGAAATCGTGAAAGTATTATTTGTCGTATCAGAGTGTGTACCGTTTGTGAAAACAGGTGGTTTAGCTGATGTTGCTGGCGCATTGCCGAAAGAGTTGAAAAAGCTTGGGACGGATGTGCGTGTGATGCTTCCTAAATATGGGGTCATTCCACAACATATGCGCCAAAAAATGAATAAAATTGCTGAGCTTGTTGTCCGTGTTGGTTGGAGAAGACAATATTGTGGAATTGAACAATTAGAATACGAAGGAATGACATACTATTTCATCGACAACGAATATTACTTTAAGCGAGATTCGTTATACGGACATTACGATGACGGTGAGCGTTTTTCATATTTTTGTCGAGCGGTTCTCGATTCTCTCCCTGTCATCGGCTTTCAACCAAATGTCATTCATTGTCATGATTGGCACACAGGGATGATTCCATTTTTGTTGCGTGAAGAATATGCGAAAAATTCATTTTACGCGCAAATGAAAACGGCATTTACCATCCATAATTTGCAGTTTCAAGGCATTTTTCCACGCGAGATTTTAGGGGATTTGCTAAATTTAAGCGACCATTATTTTTCGATTGAACATTTAGAGTTTTACGGTCAAGTTAGTTTCATGAAAGGGGCTCTCGTCTCCGCACATATGATTACAACAGTTAGCCCAACGTATAAAGAAGAAATCCAAACTCCATATTATGGTGAACGGCTTGACGGATTATTGCGCGCGAGAAGTTCGCACTTAGTTGGAATTTTAAATGGAATTGATGATGACATATATAACCCAAAAAAAGATCCGTATATTGCAGTGCCATACGATGTGACGACAATTGCACGAAAAAGTATTAATAAGCGAGCGTTACAACAACATTTTTCATTGCCGTCAGAAGAAGATGTCCCAGTCATTGCCATCGTTTCACGGTTAACGAAACAAAAAGGATTAGATTTAGTAAAATGCGTATTTCACGAAATCATTGCTGAAAATGTGCAAATGATCATCCTTGGAACAGGAGAATGGGAGTTTGAACATTTCTTTCATGAGATGGCGCTGACATATCCAGAACGTGTGCGTGTATATATTGGGTTTTCAGAACAGCTTGCACATCAAATTTATGCTGGAGCAGATATGTTTTTAATGCCGTCTAAATTTGAACCGTGTGGTCTTGGCCAAATGATTGCGATGCGCTATGGAGCTGTACCGATCGTGCGAGAAACGGGCGGATTAAACGATACAGTGCAGTCGTTTAACGAATTTACAAAAGAAGGAACCGGATTTACGTTTAAAAACTTTAATGCACACGACATGTTATATACGATTCAACGTGCCCGTTCATTTTATGAACAAAAAGAGGTATGGGAAATGATCATGAAGCAGGCAATGAGTCGGGATTACAGTTGGGCAAAGTCAGCATTTAAATATAACCAACTATACGACGAACTAATGACTGGGAGTGGCATCTATGTTCACGAATAAGGAAGAGTTTAAACAAACGTTTTTGAAGCGACTAGAAATGATGTACGGAAAACGTTTTTGGGAATCGACTGTTCTCGATCAGTACAATACGTTAGGCCATATGATTCGCGAGTATATTAGTAAACATTGGATTCAGACGAATGAACGATATCGTG
Organism: Anoxybacillus thermarum; assembly: GCF_000836725.1. Lineage (GTDB taxonomy): Bacteria > Bacillota > Bacilli > Bacillales > Anoxybacillaceae > Anoxybacillus > Anoxybacillus thermarum. The sequence continues at coordinate 8,602 of NZ_JXTH01000031.1, forward strand.
CCCAACATAAAAAGCAAGTATATTATTTGTCCATTGAATTTTTATTAGGACGTTTACTAGGAAACAATTTAATGAATCTTGGCATACGAGATGTCGTGGAAGAAGGATTGAAAGAGTTAGGCATTGAGTTAGCTCATATTGAAGAAGTGGAAATTGATGCAGGTCTAGGGAATGGGGGTCTTGGGCGTCTCGCCGCTTGTTTTTTAGACTCTCTCGCTTCTCTTGACCTTCCTGGACATGGACAAGGCATCCGTTATAAACACGGTTTATTTGATCAAAAAATAGTCAATGGTTATCAAGTGGAACTCCCGGAACAATGGTTGCGTCATGGGAATGTTTGGGAAGTGAAAAAAGAAGATTTAGCGGTAGAAGTGAATTTCTGGGGGAAAGTAGAGTGCTACGAACAAGATGGTCGGTTAACGTTTCGACATTATGATGTCGAAAAAGTGATGGCTGTTCCTTATGATATGCCTGTCATTGGATATGATACGACGACTGTAAATACATTACGATTATGGAGTGCCGAGCCTGCAAAATTTCCGCTTCATAAACATGTCATGCAGTATAAGCGAGAAACGGAAGCGATTTCTGAATTTTTATACCCAGACGACACGCATGACGAAGGAAAAATTTTAAGACTAAAGCAACAGTATTTTCTCGTTGCTGCAAGCATTGGGAGCATCGTACGCGATTATCGGCAACGGTACGGGCATTTGCAACATTTTCACCGTCATGTAGCGATTCATGTGAACGATACACATCCTGTATTAGCCATTCCAGAGCTTATGCGTATTTTGTTAGATGAGGAAGGAATGGGGTGGGACGAAGCGTGGCATATTACGACAAACACGATCTCTTATACAAACCATACCACATTGTCGGAAGCGTTGGAAAAATGGCCAATTTATATTTTTCAACCGCTATTGCCGCGCATTTATATGATTGTGCAAGAAATTAATGAACGCTTTTGTCGTGACTTATGGAATCGATATCCTGGTGATTGGAAAAGAATCGAGGAGATGGCCATTATTGCACATGGGCTCGTGAAAATGGCTCATTTAGCGATTGTAGGGAGCTATAGTGTGAACGGTGTGGCGAAAATACATTCTGAAATTTTAAAGCATCGTGAAATGAAACTGTTTTACGAATACTTTCCTGAAAAGTTTAATAATAAAACGAACGGCATTACACATCGCCGTTGGTTGTTAAAAGCCAATCCACAGCTTTCTTCTCTTATTACAGAAGCGATCGGAGCGGAATGGGTAAAGCAACCCGAACAGTTGATTCAACTAAAAAAGTATGCAAATGATCATTCATTTCAAGACGAATTAGCAAAAGTGAAACATTACCATAAACAACAGTTGGCGACGTATATTTATGAAAAAACAGGTGTTGCTGTGGATGACTCATCCATTTTTGATGTACAAGTAAAACGGCTGCATGCGTATAAAAGACAGTTGTTAAATGTGCTACACATTATGCATTTATATAACCGATTAAAAGAAGATGAGCATTTCGACATGCATCCACGCACGTTTATTTTTGGTGCAAAGGCATCACCGGGATATCATTATGCGAAACGGATCATTAAGTTAATTAATTCCGTTGCACAAAAAGTAAATAGCGATGAGCAAATTAACGGGAGATTAAAAGTCATTTTCCTAGAAAATTACCGTGTTTCATTGGCGGAAAAAATTTTCCCGGCTGCTGATGTAAGTGAGCAAATTTCGACCGCTAGTAAAGAAGCATCTGGAACTGGGAATATGAAATTTATGATGAACGGAGCTGTGACGATCGGAACGTTGGATGGAGCGAATATTGAAATTTTAGAGCGAGTTGGTCATGATAATATGTTTATTTTCGGGCTTACGGCAGAAGAAGTATTGCACTACTATGCAAACGGTGGCTACCATTCGTATGAATATTACCATCATGACCAACGCATTCATCAAGTCGTTAATCAACTAGTGAATGGCTTTTTTCCTGATGCGTACGATCATTTTGAACCGATTTACGATTCATTGCTCGCCCATAATGATCAATACTTTGTTTTACGCGATTTCGCATCGTATGCTGATGCGCAACAACGAGTTGGTGCAACGTATGAAGATCGGAGAAAATGGTTGGAAATGAGCGTTGTGAACATTGCTTGTTCAGGATATTTTTCAAGCGACCGAACGATTGAAGAGTACGCTCATGATATTTGGCATATTCGTTAATAAAAAGGTCCTGTAAGCATATGCTCACAGGACTTTTTTAAGAAGTATAAGGATCTTTTTCATATGCTGGAAGGTCACCGAGCGGAGACATCAGTTGCTCGTCGTCAAGCACTTGTTCATATTGTTCATGTACAATGTTTGGATAAATCGTAACACCTGTTCCATAAAGGTCTGTGGCTGCGAATGTTTCAAACGGCTCGACATAACCGATTTGTTCTCCTGCATCGATATACATTCGATCATAATGTACCGTATCTTCTTGGACATCTGAAGGTGTTTCGGATGTACCGAAGCGCGCAACTTTTTGCCAACTATCTTCGGCATCAAATGTTTCCGCTTCTTTATGAACGACAAATTCACCAAATGGAGGAGACAAGACGCTTTCTTCGATCGGGCGTTGTTGCGAAACGACTTGGTCAGGGCTATGTTCTTTACAAAATGTCGTCGTTGGGATGGCTTCAAGACGTTCGACTGGGATAGCCTTTCCACATACTTCACAAATTCCGTATGTCCCATCTTTCATCGCTTGAAGCGCCCGTTCAATATCGTGAAGTTCTCGTTTTGTATGTTCGTTTAAGGCGATATCTTTTTCTCGCTCATATAGTTCTGTTCCACTGTCGGCAGGATGATTATCATAATTCGATAGTTCCCCAACCGAGTCATGAGCAGATGCTCGTATGAGACCGAAATGATCATTTTGTTTCAACCGTTGTACAATTTGTTGTTTTTCTTGTAATAAGCGTTCACGCAAAGTTTGCATATCATCCCTCCTCAAAATTAGACTACACTATAGTATGGACTAAAAAGAAAAAACCATAGCGCAAAGGCTATGGTTTTTTCTGGATCTTTACTGTAGCCAATAATGAATAAACAGACCAATGACGAGTAAAAATCCGAATTGTGTATTCGTTTGAGCGGTCGCTTTCATTGCTGGCATCATATCTATCGGTTTTGTTTTTCCAATAAATCCTTTGGTTGCTTGCCACGCTTTCGGAACGCTAAACAATACAAGCAATGTCCATGGCGAAATCGTTTTTGTAAAAACGAGCAATACGATCCATAAAAATGATGTAACGAACATGCCGCCTAATAGCGAAATGGCACGTTTTCTTCCAAGTAAAATCGCTAACGTTTTTCGACCGCTTTTTTTATCCCCGTCTAAGTCACGAATGTTGTTCGCTAATAAAATGGCTCCGACTAAAATGGAAATCGGAACAGAGACAAGAACAGGTGTTGCCGTAATTGTGCCTGTTTGAATAAAAAATGAAATTAAAATAATGGTGAGCCCCATGAAAAAACCTGCCGCTAATTCACCGAATGGAGTATAAGCGATCGGAATAGGACCACCTGTGTAAAAATATCCTGCTGCCATGCAAATCGTGCCGATGACGGCTAACCACCAACTACTATTGACGCAAATATAAACACCAAGTAGCATGGCGACTGCAAAAAAAGACCAAGCAAGCAATAACACCGTTTTTGGGGAAATCCCATCACGGACGATCGCTCCACCAATTCCGACAGATTCAGGTGTATCGAGACCGCGTTTATAGTCGTAATATTCATTGAACATATTTGTTGCTGCTTGGATAAATAACGAAGCTACGAGCATGGCAAAAAATAAAGGAAAGTGAATTGGTGCTTCGTCTACTGCAAGCACAGTACCAATAGAAACAGGAACGAACGCTGCAGTCAGCGTATGTGGCCGTAATAAGCGCCACCAAACGCGCCATTCTCGTTTATAGTGAACAGTTTGAGCATTTGAACGTACTGGTGTTGGCATACCATTCTTCTCCTTTGATTAAAATGTCGTTCACAATAAGTGTAGGGAAGTGGGGAAAATGTGTCAATGTCTTGACAATATAAATTGTTTCCTATCTCTAAAGAACAATATTATAATGGAAAAGGGATAAAAAGATTAAGTATAGGCGTGATACAAGGTGGTTACTTTATATCAAAACAAAGTTATTGACCAATTGCGTGATGCGTTAAAGAAAAAAAAGCATATGGTTAGTGTTACTGTAAGAGTGGGGCAAATCGATCCTCTTTCCTTTTTTGCCGCTGGTGAAACGTTATTTCATGGCCAGCGCTTTTATTGGTCAGACTGTTTCCATGAACAAACGTTTGTTGGGCTTGGATATGCGCAAGTTATAAAAAGCGAAGAAAAGACGAAAAAGCGGTTTCGAGAAGTGGAGAAAGCTTGGCAACAAATTGTAGAAGGCGCTTTCATCGAAGGAGAAGGGCCATTGATGTTCGGGGGGTTCGCTTTTGATCCGATGAAACATTCTGCTAAGCATTGGAGCCATTTTCCTTCCGCTCAGTTTGTGATCCCGAAATTTTTGTTAACAAAGCGCGGGGAGGAAACATGGCTCACAGTTAATGTTGTTCATGAATCGTTCGTGGAACTTGAGAAAATGATCGATTCGTTATTTATCATACATGATGAAATCGATAGCTACGATGTTGAAGTTGTCGAAAAAGAAGAAGTCGCTCGTGATCGTTGGTTTCATGCTGTTCGTCATGCAACCGATCTCATTCAAGACGGAGAGATTGAAAAAGTCGTTTTAGCGCGCGAGTTATTTCTTTCTTTTTCTCATCGAATTGATCGCTCTCATGTGTTACGCTCTTTGCGTGAACAACAACCAATGAGCTACATTTTTGCGTTTGAAAACGGCTCATCTTGTTTTATCGGTGCTTCTCCCGAGCAACTTGTGAAAAAGAACGGGTACATGTGTGAAACGGCTTGTCTCGCTGGTTCCATTCGTCGTGGACATACGATGAAAGAGGATGAGGAGCTCGGGCAATGGCTGTTAAAAGACGATAAAAATCGTCGTGAACATGCGTTCGTTGTCGACATGATTGAACAAGCGATGCATGAAATATGCACAGAGGTGATTGTTCCAAGTGAGCCGACTCTATTAAAAATGCGACATATCCAACATTTGTACACACCTGTTCGTGCGAACATAAAGGAAGGAGTTTCGATTTTTTCGCTCGTTGAACGGCTCCATCCAACGCCAGCGCTTGGGGGATTCCCGAAAGAAAAGGCGGTACAAACGATTCGGGAAATTGAGCCGCTTGATCGTGGATGGTATGCCGCTCCGATCGGTTGGGTTGATGCCAACGGAAACGGAGAATTTGCAGTAGCCATTCGCTCCGCGTTGATTGAAGACAATGAGGCGCATTTGTTTGCGGGGTGTGGGATTGTCGCTCATTCTAATCCGCTTAGTGAGTATGAGGAAACGAATGTAAAGTTTAAGCCGATGTTACTAGCGTTAGAGGGGGGAAGAAAATGAATGAAATGACCGCATATGTTGCCGTTTTTGTTGAGCAATTAGTTCATACGGGGATACAGCAAGCGGTGATTAGTCCAGGATCTCGTTCCACTCCTCTTGCGATGGTCATGGCTGAACATCCTCAGTTAAACATTCATGTTCATATTGATGAACGTTCTGCTGCTTTTTTTGCGTTAGGCATGGCGAAAGCTTCTGGAAAACCGGTTGCTCTTGTTTGTACGTCAGGTACTGCGGTAGCGAATTATTATCCAGCTATCGTTGAAGCATATTATGCACGCGTTCCGCTCGTTGTCATTACAGCTGATCGACCTCATGAATTGCGTGATGTCGGAGCACCGCAAGCGATCGATCAACTGCATATGTACGGCTCATATGTAAAATGGTTTGTTGATATGGCACTTCCAGAAGGAAATGAGCAAATGCTTCGTTATGCAGAAATGGTAGCTGCTCGCGCGGTATGTGTTGCAACATCTGTTCCTGCAGGACCGGTTCATATTAACGTACCGTTACGTGAACCGCTCGTCCCAATGCTCAATGAGTCGCTATTTTCCACATCATCAGCGACTCGCACTGTGTATAGAGGGAATAAACACCTTTCGAAAGAGATGATAGATGCGTTATATGAACAACTACGCCATGTCGAAAAAGGGGTCATTGTATGTGGAGATTTGCATGTGGAAGGGTTTGCTGATGCGGTGGTCGAGCTAGCAGAAGCGTTGCAATATCCTATTTTAGCCGACCCGCTTTCTTCACTGCGAACAGGTGCACATAGAAAACAGCTTATTATTGAATCGTATGATGCGATGTTAAAATGCGAAACGTTTGCAGATGCGTTTATCCCTGATGTCGTTATTCGTTTTGGAGCAATGCCTGTATCCAAATCGCTTTATCTTTGGTTGCAACGGCATAAACAAGTAAAACAAATGATTGTTGATGAGGCTGGGCAATGGCGCGATCCGACTTTATCGCTTCACGTGTTGATTGAAGCGAACGAGGTGCAATTTTGTTATGAGTTAGCTCAACGTGCTTCTACTACATCTCGTTCTTCGCAATGGATCAGCCAATGGAAAAAAATGAATGAACGAGCGAAGCAAATGTTATTACAGGCAAAAGAAGAAGAAAATATGTTTGAAGGAAAAATATTTATCGAACTCACCCAGTTATTACCAGATGGAACGACTCTTTTTGTCGGAAATAGTATGCCTATTCGCGATGCGGATACGTTTTTTTTGTCATCACATAAGCGAATTCGTTTATTGGCGAATCGGGGGGCAAACGGCATTGATGGAGTTGTATCGAGCGCTCTTGGAGCGAGCTGTGTTGCCAAACCACTTGTACTAGTTATTGGCGACTTGTCATTTTATCATGACTTAAATGGCTTACTTGCAGCTAAATTGCAACAGCTACATGCGACAATCATCGTTTTAAACAACAATGGAGGAGGTATTTTCTCCTTTTTGCCGCAGGCGAATGAGCCGAAACATTTTGAACGGTTATTCGGCACACCGACACATTTATCGTTTCATCATGTTGTAAACATGTATGATGGACATTATGAAAAAGTAGAGACATGGGACCATTTTCGCCGTGCGGTGGTAGATGCGCTCGCACGCCCAACGTTAAATGTAATTGAAGTTCCTTCATCACGTGAATATAATGTCGGAGTTCATCGGAAATTGTGGAAAGATGTTTCCCAGGAAATGTCCAACTTGTTGAACAAAGGGGAATGAGCATGAAGTTTGTCGTTCGAGGGCAAATGTATTATGTAGAAAAGCACGGAAATGGACAGCCTATTTTGTTGCTACACGGATTTACAGGTAGTTGTCAAACGTGGCATCCGCTTGTTTCGATGTGGGAACAACATATGCAATGCATAGCAATTGACATTCTCGGTCATGGACGAACGGATGCTCCTTCTTCTGTACAACGATATCATATCGATATGGTTGCCCAAGACGTCGCTATGCTTTTGGAACATTTAGGGATAAAAAAAGTCCATGTGCTAGGGTATTCGATGGGTGGCCGGCTTGCGTTAACATTTGCAGTTCGTTATCCTCAGTATGTGCAAACGTTAATATTAGAAAGTAGCTCTCCGGGGCTAAAGACGGAAGAAGAGCGAATGAAGCGTCGGGAGGAAGATGAACGATTAGCACAGTTTATTGAACAACATGGGGTTGCCTCGTTTGTTGATCGGTGGGAGAACATCCCGTTATTTTCTTCTTTAAAGCGGTTGCCCGAGGATGTACAACAGCGGTTAAGAGAAGAACGGTTACAGCATACAGCGATTGGATTAGCGAACAGTTTGCGTGGCATGGGGACAGGAACGCAACCTTCTTGGTGGGAAACGTTGCCTCAATTAATGTTCCCGACATTGTTGATTTGTGGTGAAGATGATGAAAAGTTTTGTCGAATTGCGTCAGAAATGGTACAATTATTACCAAACGGGACGCTCATCATCGTTCCGAATGCTGGACACGTTGTGCATCTAGAGCAGCGTGAACGATTTTGTACACTTGTTCAACAATTTGTGTTAAGAGGAGGTTTATTGCATGGCGATTGAATGGGTAAGAGAAAGAGAATATGAAGATATTTTGTATGAAACGTATAATGGCATTGCAAAAATTACAATTAACCGTCCAGAAGTACATAATGCGTTCCGGCCAAAAACAGTTATGGAGTTAATTGATGCGTTTGCGTATGCTCGTGACGATGCAAATATTGGAGTTATTATTTTAACAGGAGCAGGCGGCAAAGCGTTTTGTTCAGGTGGCGACCAAAAAGTGCGTGGACATGGTGGATATGTAGGTGACGACCAAATTCCGCGTTTAAACGTATTAGACTTACAACGCTTAATTCGCGTCATTCCAAAACCGGTTATTGCGATGGTTGCAGGTTATGCGATCGGCGGTGGTCATGTGCTACATGTTGTTTGTGATTTAACTATCGCAGCAGACAACGCGATTTTCGGTCAAACAGGGCCGAAAGTTGGCAGCTTTGATGGAGGATATGGCGCTGGTTACTTAGCGCGTATTGTTGGGCATAAAAAAGCCCGCGAAATTTGGTATTTATGTCGTCAATACAACGCTCAAGAGGCGTTAGAAATGGGATTAGTCAACAAAGTTGTTCCACTTGAGCAATTAGAAGAAGAAACGGTGAAATGGGCGGAAGAAATTTTAGAAAAAAGTCCGACAGCTATTCGTTTCTTAAAAGCTGCGTTTAATGCAGATACAGATGGACTTGCAGGCATCCAACAACTTGCAGGGGATGCAACGCTTCTTTATTACACAACAGACGAAGCGAAAGAAGGACGCGATGCATTTAAAGAAAAACGGAAACCGAACTTTAAACAATTCCCGCGTTTTCCGTAAAATGAAGACGACAGCTTGATGTATGCACATCAAGCTGTTTTTTTGAAGGTGGTGTGAAGATGATTCCAAACTGGTTGCTTCAGCGTGCGTATTTAACGCCGAATCGTATAGCGATATATGATGAAACAGAAGCGATTTCATTTGCTGAACTTCATGAACGAACGGCAAAACGAGCAAGACAACTTGTTTTTCTCGGTGTAAAAAAAGGGGATGTTGTCGCTATCTTAATGAAAAATAGTGCACATATGGTTGAGCTTATTCACGCCCTTCATTATATTGGTGCGATTGTTTTATTACAAAATGTGCGTTTATCCATAGACGAAGTAAAGTGGCAATTAGAACATAGTGGGGCGCGATTTGTCATTTGTGATGAGCCTTTTCCAGATGAGCGAGCGATCGAATGGGGAGAGTTTGCCAAACTTCGTGAACGAGATGAAAAATGGCAAACGATGTACAATCTAGACGATGTCTCAACAATTATGTACACATCGGGAACGACAGGAAAGCCAAAAGGGGTTATGCAAACGTACGGAAATCATTGGTGGAGTGCAATCGGTTCTGCTCTGAATCTCGGATTACGTGAAGATGATTGTTGGCTTGCTGCTGTTCCATTTTTTCATGTTAGCGGCTTATCGATTTTAATACGGAGCGTTATTTACGGAATTGGCGTGTATGTGATGTCGTCATTTGATGCGAAACGCGTCAATGAGCTCATTTTTCAACAAAACATTACGATGATGTCGGCTGTAAGCACAATGGTACAACAAATGATTCAAGAGTTAAAATATCCGTATCCTCCATCGTTTCGCTGTATGCTCGTCGGTGGAGGTCCTGTGCCACTTCCTTTGTTGCAATCATGTGCTTATTGGAATATACCGGTGTATCAAACGTACGGCATGACAGAAACCGCTTCGCAAGTAGCTACATTATCCCCAGATGCTCGCCATAAACACGGTTCAGCAGGAAAGCCGCTTTTCCATATGAACGTTCGTATTGAAAAAGAGGGGAAACCGCTGAATGCGAATGAAGTGGGAGAAATTGTTGTAAAAGGTCCGAGCGTCATGAAAGGGTACTGGAACAATGAGCAAGCAACAGCCGCTGTGTTAAAAGACGGTTGGTTATATACCGGAGATATCGGATATATGGATGACGAAGGGTTTTTATATGTGCTTGACCGACGTTCAGACTTAATTATTTCTGGTGGAGAAAACGTATATCCGGCTGAAATTGAATCGGTGCTTTTGCAACATGAGGCGGTAAAAGAAGCAGGTGTAGTCGGAGTGGCTGATGAAACATGGGGGCAAGTGCCATACGCGTTTGTCGTATTGCATGATGTAACAGCGACAGAAGAGCAATTAAAGCAGTTTTGTATGAATAAACTGGCGAAATATAAAGTGCCGAAGCGAATTTATATTGTTGATCATTTACCGCGCAATGCCGCAAACAAACTGATGCGCCATAAGCTGAAAAACTGGATCAATGAATAAGAGGAGGCAATCAATGCCTCCTCTTATTGATATCCTTTTGCTGTTTCTTTCGTGATTTTTTCTTTAAACAGTTTATAACTCCAAAGCTGATAGCCCACCACGATCGGCACCATGACGATGGCGACACCGAGCATAATTTTTAAATTTAATTCACTCCCTGCGGCTTCAAAAAGCGTTGTACTATATTCATCATCGATGCGCGAAGGGAGCATGTTTGGGAACATGCCGATGAACCCGGTTGCCATGAGCGTGAAAATGGTTAAGCAAATGTTTGTAAACGCAAGTCCAATTCGTTTTTGCCAGACGAACAATAGCATGAGCAATGCACATACGAAAGCAAATGCTGGTACGATCCAAAGAATTGGTGCTTTCGTGAAATTATTGAATAGCGGGGTACGATTGCTTGTTGCAACGAAGAAAAGAGATAATACGACCGTTGCAACGACAGAAGCTGGACGAGCCACTTTATAAGCTCGTTCTGCTACATCTCCAACTGTTTTTAGCATGACCCATAGGGCACCAGAGACAGCAAATAAGCTAATAAATAATAAGCCGCCTAAAAGACCGTACGGATGAAGCAAGCTGAACAACGTTCCTTCATATCCAGATGGACCAATTTTTAAACCGTAAAACAAATTAGCAAAGGCAACACCAAACAGAAGCGCTAAAGTAAAACTACTAATTGTAAATGCCCATTTCCAGCTTTTTTGCCAAAGCGGCGCATCGTCTTTATGCATAAACTCTAATCCGGCTGCGCGAAAAAAGAGCGCGAATAAAATGAGCATCATCGGCGTATATAAGAAGCTGAATAAATCTGCATAAACGGCTGGAAATGCGGCAAACGTTGCCCCTCCAGCTGTAATTAACCATACTTCATTTCCGCCCCAAAACGGTCCAACCGCTTCTTGCAACTGATTTCGCTCTTGACGGTTTCTCGCTAAAAACGGAAACAACATACCTGTACCGAGCGTATATCCATCTAACACAAAGTATATCGTCCAAATGAGTCCCCATAGTCCGAACCAAATGATCGCAACTGTTTCATGAGACATGTTGAATTTCCCCACCTTTCGTAGCCGTGGATGTGTACGGTCCTTTTTTCGCATATTTCAACATTAAGTACACGTCTGCAATAAGCAAAATAGTGTAAAATAAAACTAAGCTGACGAGTGAGAAAACAATTTGTGAAAGAGAAATAGGTGATACGGCTTCAGCTGTGCGCATTAATCCATATACCGTCCACGGTTGACGCCCGACTTCCGCAACGACCCAGCCAGCGTTGATAGCGACATACGGAAGCAATACAGAATACATGACAAGTTTTAAGAAACGCCGTGATTCAACTAATTTATTTTTACGATATAAGTAAAATCCGTACCAAAATAGAGCGACGAAGTATAGACCGAGTGCCACCATTAAACGAAATGAATAAAAGACGATATTGACATTCGGACGTTCATCTTTTGGAATTTGATCGAATCCGACAACTTTCCCATCAAACGAGTGCGTATAAAAGTAACTTCCGAGCTTTGGAATCGTTAAAAATTCAACGATGTTACGCTCGTTTTCTGGGTCAGGAATTTGAATAATGTGAAATGGCAAACTTTCTTTTGTTTCCCACACAGCTTCAAGAGCTGCCCCTTTGGCAGGCTGCATTTTTGCCGCAAATGATGCGGATTTATGACCGATAAACGGTGTAGCTGTTGCTGCGATTAATCCTAAAATGAGTCCGTATTTAAACGATTTTTTGAAAAACTCGATATGTTGTTTACGTAATAAATGCCAAGCACTAACCGCCATCACAAAAAATGCCCCAACGATATAACAGCTAACAACTGTATGAACGAACATATGCCATGCATATGGATTTGTCACAACTTCCCAAAAGTTTTGTAGTTCGATGCGGCCGTTTCTTTCAATATATCCGACCGGATTTTGCATAAAGCCGTTTGCTGTGATAATCCAAAGCGCTGAAATGTTTGTACCAAGCGCCACCATCCAGATGGAGAACGCACGAAGTTTTGGCGAAATTTTATCCTTCCCAAATAGCCAAATGCCCATAAATGTTGACTCTAAAAAGAAAGCAACGAGCGCTTCAATGGCGAGCGGAGAGCCGAAAATATCACCCATATATTTCGAATACTCCGACCAGTTTGTCCCAAATTGAAATTCCATTGTAATTCCTGTCACAACACCGAGAACGAAGTTAATGGCAAACAATTTTCCCCAAAAGTCCGCCATTTGCCGATAGAGCGGATTTTTTGTTCGTACGTGTTGCGTTTCCATCCATGCAATCAAAACAATAAGACCAATCGTTAACGGGACGAATAAAAAATGATAAAAAACCGTAATGGCAAATTGAAAACGGCTAAGTAAAAGTACGTCGCTCATATATCCCCCTCCGATATGCTAAATATTTTTCATATGTATAAGAGTAACCTCAATACGTGAAGAAGAGATGAGAGAAATGTTGCAAAACTGTGGCGATAATTTTAAAAAAATGTGTCTATTCACGATTATTAACATGAAAAAAGAGAAAACCCCTTGCGATGGGCAAGGGGGATGCTGTTATTCGTTCGGTTGGAACGTTTTACAGTCTGTTTCTGTTGAACTTGTTGCCGTTGCACCGGCATGGCTTACGACATAGATTGCGTCTGCACTACATCGATTACCTTGTGACCAAAACTGACAATTTTGCACTTCACAAAGCACATCTTTTGCCATGATCATTCCCTCCTTTCTTCATGCTGATGTTAGTGTAGGCAAAACGCTGGCAAGACATAACATGAAAAAATGAGCAAAAATAGCGAGAATTTTTATCAATAAATGTTGACATGGATAATCATTCTCAATTAGAATGAAATTGTGCAATATAAGACAAAAAGCCGGAGGGAGTTATATGTCATCGCTATTAGTTGTTGGTGCGGATCATTTAGGAAACATTGCCGATAAATTAAAAAACTCAGGATTTCAGGAAATTATTCATTTAGATGGTCGAAAAGTGAATATGGTGAGACGTCAAATACCAGAGCATGTCGATATCGTATTTGTTATGACTGATTATATTAACCATAATTTAGCGAAAGTCATTAAACAAAAAGCAAAAGATCAACATAAGCCGATTTACTTTGTAAAGCGTTCATGGAGTTCCATTCAATCTGTCATTGAGCAAATGGGGGAGCTAAAACGAGTGAACTAAGGAGGAGAGAACATTGTGGCAATCGTTTTTGAATGAAGTGTTAACTTATCATTACAGCATATCTCCGCCTCATCGTTCATCGCTTACGTTGCTAAAAGGAATTGAACGGGCAACATCATCGTTTCCGATCGCTTCTTGTGACTCTCCCGTTACATATTATAAAATGATTGCACAAATGACCGACTATTTGCTTCATTTCGTTGCTAATGATCAGTCGTTTGTTCACATATTAGATGCGCACGATGCATTTGTTACAGCATTATGTACGTCTGAAACAGGCGTTGTCCCGTCATGTATGAACATTTTTATAGTTGATGCAATTTCGCTTTCAAAAGCGATGCTTATGTTTGAAAATCATTTTAAAGTAAAACCAGAAAAAGTTTATATTTACCATATATCAGAAAATCGTGTCATACATTTTTGCTTGACAAGACATGTGCATCAAGTATCATAAATATATATTGATAATGAATTTCATTTTTGAGGAGAGGGGAAGTATGGAGAAATGGGTCAAAATCGGTTCAGCCATTGCCTTATCATCATCGTTAATTGTTAGCGGCTGTGCTGAACAAACGACAAAAAAGAAAGAAGAGACAAAAAAAACTATCCACGTTCCTGTGACAGATTATACGTTTCGAACAGCAGGAAATATGTTTGCATATTCAGAGTTTGAGCTGTCTGGCGAACCTTTAGCAGAAGGGTTAGGATTAGATTTAGATTTGTTAGATGTTCGAAAAATAAATGAACCGACTGAATTTGATTATATTGCAGGTGTAGAGTCTTACGAGTATTCCGAGGAAGCCATGTATGAGGTAACGGAAAAGTCAGGGCTCGGTTTGCATCTTATTCACGGTCCTATAGCAAAAAAATTAGCGAAACAAAGCGGAAAAGAAAGTCATGAAGTATTAGCTGAACGTTTTTATTTGCTTGCTGATCAAGTTGGATATCCACGCGAAGAAATATTTCGCAATATGTTTCCTACATTAATTGAGTATGAAAGTGGGGATCCACATTACATACAACAGGTGGATACAGACGTATATGCAGAAAATGATGACGGTACGTACGTCCCAGTGTACCAAGTGGATTTTCAAACGTTGCGATGGGATCGTGAAAAAATGAATAAAATGCTTGTTCCTGCGGCTTACGGGGCAACGTTTTTAAAACAAGCTTTATGGGCTGGTGACTTTTTAAGTGCGTTCCATACGGTTGATAAGGACGAGGAAATAGAGGCAAAAACGGCAAATGATGATCAGCATTCAAATATTGCATTAGGAGTTAGTTCGGCTGATGGAATGCAAGGAATGATTTTAACTGAGCAAATATGGAATAAGTTGTTGTTTATTCGTGACCATTTATTTTATGATGCAAAAAATGACAAGCTTACTTCATTGAACAAAGGAACTTATGAGCCGGAAAAAGGGTTTGTATATTTGCCGCATCAAGTTGAAGTTGTTGAAAATGGAGATGCTCAAGCACCTGATGCTCAACAACTCATTTTGAAAGATAAACGTAGTTTTTTGCAAGACCAATGGCTTATGTTATGGCCAGCGGCTGAATTTTTTGGTATGACCGATCAGCGCGAGGCTAACAAAAATCAAAATCCAGCCTTTTTAGCTGTTTTTGATGGTCAACCTTATCCAAAAGCACCGAATGAAAATATCGATGAAAATGTTCATAATGATGTACAAAGTGACGATCCATATTCGGTGAATCGAGATATTTTACTGACTGTTTTTAAAAACGTTGATGCGATGCATTTCAATGATGAATTAGGTATATTTGTTGAAGAACATAGCGGAACTGAGCAAGGGAAGTATATGAACACGTTTGATGCTGGTTATACAATGGAAGCACTTCGTATTTTTCAACGAGCAATTGACGGTTTGCCAGTTGGCTATGCGAATGGAGAAGAGGCAGAAGGTTTGCATACGGCGGAAGGAAAACGAGCGCTCGAGCTTATTCGTAAACAAGCAGATTTCATCATTGAAAAATTAATAAGAGAAGATGGACTTGTTGCAAATGGGTTTACAATTGGAGAAGGGATAGATAAGTCAGAACCAACACTTCTTTCTCAACTTGGAGCGATTCGTGGGTTAACGGCAGCCTTTTTGGCTACAAAGGAAGAGAAGTACCGTGAAGCCGCACGAAATATTTATGTTGCCATGGATCGATATTTTTGGGATCAGAAATTGCATGTTTATCAAACGGCAAAAGGTGAAAGGAAATATGATCCGTTTGTGGCTGGAGCTCTTTCAAGTATATTCCGTTTAGCCATAAACCAATTAAACAACATAGATCAAGATGAACAACAACCAAAAGAGCTTGATCGCGAAACAATTATTTCTCGCTATGTAGATTTTTATAATCTCATTATCGATGGACCGAGCATAAAAGAAGGAATGCAAGCAAGTGAGTTTTGGGATACAGGAGATGTGTATAAAAAAGACGACCAATCTGGCAATACAGATAAAGATCACGTGCCACAAGTCCAAGCTGGAGATGGCCCGTATGGTATTGCTCCTATTCTCGTAAATGTTGAAGTCAAAGAAAAGTAAAAGGCGGACCGTCCAAGCCGGCCGCCTTTTCTGTGTGGGGGATGAATATGAAAAAATTGGCCATAGTTCTTTTTGCTTTTTTTCTCGCTTCGTGCGCTAAGCAATCGGTATTTATGTCTAAACAAACAGTAATTCGCGATGAGGCAGTAAACAGCAACAATATTGTTATGAATCGAGCGGGAGATGAATTGTATGTTGCAAATATAGACGTACCTACTGTAACAATTATCGATGTGAAAACAAAAAAGAAGAAGGCAGAAATTGCTGTTGGACGGGAGCCACGGCAATTAACATTAAGCCCTGATGAACAATTTTTATATGTGTCCTGTATGTATGACCATCGAGTTGATATTATCTCGTTAAAAAAACAAACAGTCATTGGGCATATTCAAACAGGGATTGAGCCGTTTGGTCTTGTGACGAGCCAAGACGGTCGATGGTTATATGTCGCTAACTACCGTTCGGGGACATTATCCATTGTCGATTTGCAATCAGGAAAAGTGAAAAAAGACATTCGAGTAGGTGACCGACCTCGAACGGTTACAATTACGGCAGATGGTAAAAAGCTATATGTCCCACATTATTTGCAAGGGAAAATTACAGTCATTGATACAAAAAAAGAAAAAGTCGTTAAACAAATTTCTTTGGCACCTTCACCCGATCAAGAAGATCGAAAAAAAAGTCAGGGCATCCCAAATACGTTAGAGCAGTTTGTTATTGCACCTGATGGAAAAAAAGCATACGTGCCACATTTATTAACAAATGTTGATACACCTATTCATTTTGAAGAGACGATTTTTCCGGCTATTTCTGTCATTCGTTTAGATATTGATGAAGAAGTGTTAGATGAAAGAAAAGAATTATTTGAAGAAATCAACGTCACAGATGTAAACAATGAAACAATGATTGTGTCGAATCCGTACGATATAGCATTTCATCCAAACGGAAAAAAAGCATATGCCATTATGTCAGGCAGTGAAGATCTTGTCGTCTTTGACCTTGCCCGTGGAGGAAATGCTACGCAAGTATTGCGCAGAATTCAAGGAGATAATCCGAGAGGAATTGTCATTTCTCCGGACGGAGAAACACTTTATATTCATCAGGCGATGAGTCATGAACTTGCCATTGTAAAAACAGGCGGAGAACAAGCATATGCAAAAGCAAAACAAATAGGCAAAAATATTTCTTTAATTTCGCAAGATTCTTTACCACCGCTTGTAAGAGAAGGAAAAAAGATATTTTATAGTGCAAATAGTGATGAATATGCAGCAGAGATAACAAAAAACAATTGGATGAGTTGTGCATCTTGTCATAGCGACGGAGATATAAATGGCTTGACGCTGATGACACCGAAAGGACCAAGAAATGTGCCAAGCAACATATTAACAACGAAGACAGGATTATTTATGTGGGACGGATCGCGTGATGATTTTACTGACTATATTCATACAGTCCAAGGGGAGATGGGCGGGATGTTGCAATACGATCCAAGTAAACCGTTACCGCCTGATGTGCAACATATGTTTGATGTGCTATTTGCATATTTGGATGATCCAAGTTCATTTCCTGTTCCAAAGAGCCCTTATCGAGAAAAAGATGGAAGTTTAACACATATAGCAAAAAAAGGGGAGCAGCTGTTTTTTGGAAAGGGGAACTGCCTCACTTGCCATGGAGGAAAGTATTTTACAGATAGTGTAAAAGCAGTGGATAACAATGGGCAGCTCACAACAGATCAAATATCGTTTTTGCACGACATCGGAACAGCAAATGTACTGGATCGTTCATCGTCTGGAGATGCACGTGCACAATTTAAAAATCCTCGAACTCCGAAGCAGTGGGATACTCCTACATTGCGTGGAGTATGGGCGACTGCCCCTTATTTACATGATGGAAGCGCAAGCACGATTGAAGAAGCTATTGTACGTCATCGGATAAAGGAAGTAGAGCAGCTTAGTGAAGAAGAAATAAAGCAAATTGCGGCATACGTACGATCATTAGAGTAAAAAGGTGGGCTAACCCACCTTTTTACAATTCATCGAACCCATTAATATCGGTTGTTTTTGTGTAGGAACGTGGACGGGCTTCGAAAAAGTCAGTTTTGCCTAAGTTTACATTTTCATCGCTAAAGACGCGAATCCAAGGCATGGCGTTTTCATCCGCATCGTAGCGGTCATCTAAGCCAAGCATGCGCAGCCGCTTGTTTCCGAGATATTCGATATATTTCTCCATTTCAATTACATCAATGCCATCGATGTCGCGCAACACAAAGCGCGACCATTCTGTTTCATAACGAATCGCTTCATCGATGTAGTCATATATCCATACTGAAAATGATCCGTCTTCGTCCAAATGAGGATTTTCCCATAATACAGCGCGTACGAGTTGGGAAATGAAGTAGCTATGGCATAGTTCGTCTTTATTAATATAGCTAATCATCGTTGATGTTTTCACCATTTTTTGATTTCGCGCTAAGTTGTAAAAAAAGGCGAACCCGGAATAAAAATTAATTCCTTCTAAGACGAGCGAAGCGACAAGGGCACGGCAAAACGTTTCCACAGTTGGTCGTTCACGAAACGCTTCGTATACGCGAATGACGTGTTCATTTCGCTTATAAATGTACGGATTCGTGCGCGCCATTTCAAAGGCACGGTTTTGCTCGGATAGTTTCTCAATAGACGCAAGCACATACGAGTACGATTGATTATGGACGACTTCTTGTTGCTCGATAATCGAAAAAATCGCTTTGACGCTCGGATCGGTAATGTATTCTTTCATCGCTCCGATAAAGTTCGGTTGCACAGAGTCTAAAATCGAAAGCAACCCGATAATGTGTAAAAATGCATCACGTTCCCGCTCACTTAAATGATGCCATTGTTTAATATCATCAGACATGTTGATTTCAAATGGCGTCCAAAAGTTGCCGAGCAACATTTTGTATATATCATAAAAATGGCTATATTTAATATCGTTCCAGTTTAAAATGCCACTTGCTTTTCCATTAATAATGCTTGTTGCTTTATTTGGATGCGACGGCTCGAGCAATTTTACTTTCGTCAATAACAAAACGTTCAACCTCCTTGAGTAGTTGGTGTACGAAAACAGCCGGCAAATGTTGTTGATGGCCGCGCGGGGATTGTTCAATTTTTAACGTGCCGAGCACCGTCGTCACTTTTCGTAAATGGTACGCCATTTCATCGACAGCGCGGCAATAGTATGGCCACATTTGATCTCCTGTACCAAACAGCGCAACAGGAGGCAAAGAAAGGTTTCGCTCTTTAATAAGAAAACGAAGTAGCCTTCTCATTTCATCCGGAAGTTGTCCATTTCCCCACGTATATGAACCGAATAAAAGAAGTTGTGCTTCATGAATGAGCGATTCGATCGCAAACATATGTTCAACATTGATCGTTTTCACTGCATGTCCGTATGAGCAAAAAGCTTCTTCTATTAACAGCGCGACTTCTTTTGTGTTCCCTGTTTTCGATGTGTAACAAATAAGAACGTTCATTTTTTATCCTCCTACGATGAACAAACGTCGCATTCTTCAATCGTTACTGCGGTACTACGAACGTAATACGTTGATTTTAACCGCTCTTTCCATGCGGTAAGATGCAAGTCAAGCAAATCTTTTGCTTTAATCGTGTTATACACATATAGATTAAAACTTAACGATTGGTCGACATGTTTTTGTCTTGCGGCGTTTTGACGAATGCTCATCTTTTGATCCACTTCATAGGCGTTATCGTAAAACCAAAACGTTTTTGCGTTTAAATCAGGGACGGTCACAGGAATTTTATAATTTTTCTTTTCTTCGAAATATAAACGGTTAAAGACAGGGTCGCACGATGCCGTTCCGTTTGCTAAAACGGATGTTGAAGCGTTTGGTGCAGGCGCCATTAAATAGCCGTTTCGCATCCCATATGCCATCACTTGTTGTTTTAAATGATCCCAGTCTAACTCATCATGGGAGGAATATCCACGAAGTTCAAAGTATTTTCCTGTGTGCCAATCGGAGCCTTCAAATGCCGGATATGCTCCTTTTTCTTTCGCAAGCTCCATGCTCGCTTTGATCGTGAGGTAAGCAATTTTCTCGAACAACCGATCAGCAAGTTGTACACTTTCTTCGCTGTTCCATTTTATCCCTTTTAACGCTAACAAATGATGCCAAGAAAATGCTCCTAAGCCGATGGCACGATATTTTTTATTTGTGATGACCGCTTGCAACACTTCAATTCGTTTTTCGTTTAAGTCAATGACGTTATCGAGCATACGCACTTGAATCGGGATTAATCGTTCTAACACATCATCTTGTACGGCACGCGCTAAATGAATGCTCGATAAGTTGCAAACGACAAAGTCGCCCGGTTTTTTATGAACGATAATTTCTCCATGTTCTGTATATTCTTTTGTGACGATCGTTGGGCTCATGTTTTGCATAATTTCTGTACATAAATTGCTAGAATAAATCATGCCTGCGTGTTTATTCGGGTTCATGCGATTCGCTTCATCACGATAGAACATATAAGGCGTGCCCGTTTCTAACTGAGACTTTAATATTCTTTTTATAATTTCGATAGCAGGAACACGCTCTTTACTTAACGATGGATGATTCACACACTCCTCATATTTTTCACGGAACGAACCAGCTCCGCGTTCTTCATCATAAAAGTCTTCCAATCCTAATGGATTGCCTTTTTTATCTTTCCATCCCATTACTTTTTTCACTTCATGTGGGTCAAATAAATACCAATCGCCACGCTTTTCGACTTGTTCCATAAATAAGTCAGGAATGCATACGCCATAAAATAAATCATGAGCTTTTGTTCGTTCGTCACCGTTGTTTAGCTTCGCGTCTAAAAACGAGAAAATGTCTTTATGCCAAACGTCTAAATATACCGCGATGCTTCCTTGTCGCGTACCGAGTTGGTCAACCGATACAGCGGTATTGTTTAATTGGCGCATCCAAGGAATGACGCCAGAGGAGACGCCTTTAAACCCTTTAATATCAGAATTTCTTGCGCGAATTTTTCCTAAATATACGCCAATTCCTCCACCGCCTTTTGATAGACGAGCGACATCTGTATTCGACTCATAAATGCCAATTAAACTATCGTCCACTGTATCAATAAAACAACTCGATAATTGACCATATGACTTCCCAGCGTTTGCGTAAGTTGGCGTAGCGACGGTCATATATTGATTAGATAACGCCCAATACGCTTCTTTCGCTAGTGCCATTCGTTTTGTCGGATGTTCATACGCCATTAATGTTAAAGCAATCGTTAAAAAGCGCTCTTGCGGCAATTCGTAAATTTCACCGCCATACCCTTTCGCTAAATAGCGATCAACGAGCGTTTTTAACCCAATGTACGTAAATAACTCGTCCTTTTTTGCGTCAATCCATGTGCTCGCTTCTTGCAGCTCTTCTTTCGTATATCGTTCCAATAAAAACGAGTCGTAAATCCCGAGATCGACGAGCATTGTTTGCAATTCATAAAAGTAGCGATATGTGTCGGATATATCATAACCGCGATTTTTAGCTGCCTCGTCGTATAGCTGTTGCAAATAGAGACGAGCTGCAACAAACGTCCAATCCGGCTGTTCTACGGTGATTTCATCAAGCGCATTTAAAATGAGTTTATTCATCATGTCGTTGTATCGCTGTGTATGGACAAGCGCCCTTACAGTCCGTTCGATGTATCGCTCACTCGCTAAGTGCGGAAAGTCTTTGAAAATAGGAAACAATAATGTGCGGATCGTTTCTTCATTCACTTCTGTTTGTTGTTTTATGTACACCATATAACATCCCTTCCCCTAAAAAATAAAAACATCCGCTCTCGTTGAGCGGATGAAACGATGGAAAAAGGCATGCTTTCACCATCGTTTCATCTTCTCAATCCCCGAAGAATATGAAACGATACAAGGAAGGCAGGTCTCCTGACTCGCGCTTCTTCCTACTTTGGATTCCTTCCCATATATGCGCCTGAAAAGCTGACATATACAGTGGTGTTGTTCCCATTTCGTCTGCGCACACAGTTGCGGGGACAGCTCTGGATTCGCACCAGATTCCCTATTAAGTCCGTTCGGACACCTTCACTTGCCGGTTTCAATATATAGTTGTTGATTTGTTTATTTATCACAATATGTTGTATAAAAAGGCTTACGTTTAAAACTATAACGAAAAATTTCAACATTTGCAATCATTATTTTTCATCATTTGCTAAATAGCGCCGGTCTTTCATAAACAGCCGCCAAAAATAAATGAAACCTGGAAATAAAATTGCAAAGCCGACGATGTACGTCACAAAAAGAGCACGAAACGTATTCGGATGAGTAAATCCGGATTCGATTGTCACATTCGGATAAATCATATACGGTAAATGAGCTTTTCCGTATGCGTAACTTGCACAAAAATATTGCAAGACGATGGCTACAACCGCAAGGCGTGGTATTCCGCGCCTGTTTTTCTTTTTCCATGATGGAAGAAAAAGCGCCCCACCAGCTAAGAGAAATAATATGATAGAAGCGGCAAGCCACGGCCAACGTGCAATCATTCCGTCATATAGCCAACGCGCTTCATTTCGCATCGTGACCATAATGAGAATAGAGGAGAGCAAAGCGAACGGACCGATGATGAGCGCATCGCGGCGATAAATCGTATATGCTTCTATTTCATTTGAGTCAGTCAAGACTTTGTGGAGAACATTTTTTCGGTTCACTACGGGTGTTGTCAATCACTAGTTAGCGAACCATTTTCAGGAATTGATATCGTAAGCGCTTTTGGACTCTCATCCCTCATCTTGAAGTGATGATATTGTATTCCATTTTTTTACACCCAACCAAAATCCCGAAGCGCCGACAACGCTTGATGGATCGGCGTCCCGGATGACCGCTGCAGGCACGGTAGATTCTGACGCACCACATCTGCCCACAACCGTCCTGCCTTCCGTTTGGCCTGTTCAACCCGCTTGGACTTCGTCGAGGCCGAGGCTGCCGTTCGGGTCTCTTCTTCCTCCACCAACTGCCCATTTCTCCGCCAAATCCCGTCGATTCGGGCTGCCATCGCCCTCAGAAACGCCCGAAGCCCTTGGTCTTTCCAGCTGCGGCGGGATTTCACCCGATGCGCAAACCGGCTCATCACGCTCTCGGCG
>NZ_JXTH01000032.1 GCF_000836725.1 Anoxybacillus thermarum
CTCCAAAAGGGCCGCCAACAAGACAGCGAACACCTTTTGAAGAGTTCTGACTAATTGTTCCTCCAGCTCTTTTAATAAAGGCCATTCTGTGGTAAAATGTTTCATGGACTCTCTCCCTCCTGTTTTATTGATGTTGGTCATCACCATCATAGCAGGGAGAGAGTCCTTTTTGCATGACATTTGCTTTTTTCTACCGCGCTTCGCTTGGTGGCCCCGACGAGCGTCGCGAACAAAAGTTCGCAACCCTCGTCGGGGAATCATTCCTGAATGTCACCCACAAATATTTTACTCACACTTTTATTTTTCTTTCCATTTGATGCTGCAACCGATGCTTGGCTTCTGTTCTTTCGGAACAGGTTTCCCTAAAAGCAATGCATCTAAAGCTGTACGAATAGAAGATCCAGTCACTGGTATTCCATTATTTGGTCGTGAATCATCGAGTTGACCACGGTAAACACATTGCATTGCACCATCGAATATGTAAAAGTCTGGCGTGCATGCAGCTTGATATGCTTTTGCTACTTCTTGTGTTTCGTCAAATAAATACGGAAACGGATATCCAAACTGTTCAGCTACCTCTTTCATTTTTTCTGGCGAATCGTCTGGATATTTTTCTACATCATTTGAGTTAATGGCAATAAACGAAATCCCTTTTGGTTGATAATCGTTGGCGAGACGGACAAGCTCCTCTTGAACATGTTTAACAAATGGGCAGTGATTGCAAATGAACATGATTACTGTTGCAATGTCTGATTTGACGTCTTCTAACCGAACGATTTGTCCGTTGATCACGTTGACAAGTTCAAACGATGGAGCTTTCTCTCCTAGTGGAAACATATTTGATTCAACAGCAGGCATACAAATCACCCTTTCTTTTTTCGTTCATTTACTATTATAGCAAAATGTACAAATAACAAAAAATAAGCGAGCTTGAGCCCGCTTATTTTTTGATTAGCTGTCCTCGTGTAACACCGAGCTGATTAATCGCTTTTAACGTACGCCATACGCTTGTACCGCTCCGTTTGCCTGCGAGCGCTTCGCGATATAATGTGATGACTTCTTCTACTTTTTTCGCTGACTCTTCCAAAAACTCGACACGATACGAGCGAACACCAAGGGATAAAAAGTGTGGAATATATTCTGCTCCAGATTGTTCAATGGCATTGTACACTGTATTTCGGCAGCCGATATCCACACGAACAGGATGAAGCATGCCAATACGGTCACGCAACGATACACGATGTTTCTCGCATGGTCGTCCACAGTTCGTAAAATCGGTTCCTTCACTTAAAAATGTACAGTATACACAATGTTCAGTGTGAAACATCGGTAAATGTTGGTGAATAACAATTTCGATATGTTCTGTTGGTGCCGCTTCAAGTAAATCAATCATCTGTTGAATGTTTAAATCGTATGAAGGTGTAATTCGATCGAGTCCTCGCTCTAGAAACAATCGTGCAGATAGATGGTTTGAGATGTTAAGCGAAAAATCTCCAATTAACGTTTGTTCTATTGATTGATTCGTATAATACTGCACCGCTCCTAAACTACGAACTAAAATGGCATCTGGTTCAGCTTTTAAAATTCCTCTTAAAATTCCATTTTCCCCAGGCATATGAATGCGCGGGGTAGCTAAAGCGATTGGCTTGTTCGTTGCTCGCGCGATCTCCACAGCTTTCGGATAATCAGTTGTAAATTCGAAATCGGCATACACCATGTCTGTATCTGTATGACATGCCGCTTCGACTTGTTCGAGCGTGCGACAAAGCGCCATTAAAGAAGGGTTCTCTGCTCGTTGTTTTTGTCGGTAAGAAGATGTTAAATCAACGGTTTGCTTGATGTACGCCCGCGGACGTTGCCGTTTTTCAATAAGCTGTTCAACGGCTTGTCTTCTTATTCGGTTTAATTCTTTAACCGGAAGAATAACTTTGTCTGTCATATGCATATAAACGTCTTTTAATTCAAAAATCGTTCCGCCTAATCTCCCGAATTGTTCTTTTATAAAATCTAATGTGAGCGGCCGTTTTTGTGCGACATCTAACATTTGCTCAGATTGAACGATTACTTCATTACCTGTCGTTTCATCGCGCCATGTTGAAATAAGCGGTTTTCCTGCTTCACCGTACACATGCACAGTTAGCGGAAACAACTGATATGGTCGCTCGGTTTCAAATGTTTTACGCAGGCGGCGATCAAGCTCTTGGTCACTCGTTTTCCAAATGCGATCTCCGACATGTACACGTGTTAAATTGACATCATGCCGGCCGGGGATTATTTCAACAAGACCTTTTTCCACTTCACCTTCGATTTTTTTACCATGTTTCCTCAAGTCATATACCCGTCCGCCTTCTTCTTTTTCTTCTGGACGTCCTGCGTCGAATACAATTCCATCACCGCGCTTTAATGGAGCTTGTAGATCGCATAGCACCCCATCTTTTAATACTTTTTTGACCGTCCCTAGAAATACACCTCGGCTTTTCGGAAAAGTTCCATCAACGAGCTGCTTATTGTTCGTTCCTTTTAAAAAGCCATGTGTAAATCCACGGCTAAAGCTTTGTTGTAGCTCACGTATTTCTTCTTTTGAAGGGGTGTAATAACGTCCTGCTAAATATTCATCAATTGCTTTTCGATATTTGCTCACGACGTTAGCTACATATTCTGGTGATTTTAATCGCCCTTCAATTTTAAACGTATTTACACCAGCCTCGATAAGTTCTGGAACAAGATCAAGCGCTGCTAAATCTTTTGGAGAAAGTAAGTAAGCGACGTTTCCCATTTCTTTTTGTTCGCCGTCAACGATTAAATCATATGGAAGACGGCATGCTTGTGCACACTCGCCGCGGTTAGCCGAACGTCCTCCCCACATTTCTGACGTTAAACATTGTCCGGAATACGATACGCAAAGTGCCCCATGGACGAACACTTCTAATGGCACGTTTGTTTTCTCAGCAATTTTTTGAATATGAGATAAATTATTTTCCCGACCGAGAACAACAACTTCCAAGTGATAAGGCTTTAAAAATTCAACCGCTTCCGGCGATGTAACTGTCATTTGTGTCGATCCGTGAATCGGAAAGTCGGGTGATATGTCTCGAATAAGTTTAACAAGACCTAAATCTTGTACAATGAGCGCATCCACCCCGGCATTTATACATGCTTCAACTAACTGTTTTGCTTCTTGTAATTCATTTTCAAACACTAAAATATTAAAAGTGACATATCCGCGAACATTGTATTTATGCAAATAAGCCATGACATCGTTTAACTCTTCCATACGGAAATTTTTCGCCCGTACACGCGCATTATATTTATCGACACCAAAATAAACCGCATCTGCTCCGTTTGCGACAGCTGCACGAAGACAGTCCCAATCTCCTGCTGGCGCTAATAATTCAATTTGTCTCACAACTAGTCAACCTCTCTATTTTTTATCATGGACAACAATATATTACCGAATATACGTGGCTTTTGCCAACAACGAAAAAAAGACCTGAGCACTCAGGTCTTCAATGAAGGAATGGAGGGATAAAATGTTTAGTAAATATTAAACTTTTTCATTAATTCCTCTTTAAATTTATAATTCTTTTCTCCATGAGGCACACCAACTTTTTCGCCATCATTACCAGGAATATCAATGTTGTGTTTACCCTCATTGACACCAGAAATTACGTACAGATCATCGTATTTAAAATCAGGCACAAGAAGCAGCAGGTAGCTATGGTTTTTATCCATGTTTCGGTAGTTGTTAATTGAAAATTTAGTCTTTCCTGGCATAATACCATTATCGTAAATGTAGCTTGGTTCAGCTACCTTGATAATATCTCCAGCTTTATAATCGTAGGTAGTTTTATTTTCAAGAACCTTGTTTATTTTAAACTGAGTAATTGTATACGCATCTACTGTAAACCCTCTCTCATCGAATGTTACGAAGTTCTCACTTTCAAGTGGTTTTCCAGTGACAACAAGTTGAGAAAAGTTAATTATTTCATCTACTGTGTTAAAGGATACTTGTTTAGCATGAATAATTGATAAACTTACTTTTTTATCAGCCGACATATACCATAGACTCAAGACGAGAGAAATAAAACCTGACAGAGCTACTGAAGCAGTGATAATCTTGTTTCTTTTCATATTCGTAATATCCCCGCTTATCTATTAATTTCCCCATTTTTGTTTTAAATGGTCTTTATCCGTTTGTTGAGGCGATCCGTATATTGTTAGTTCATACTCCTTCATTACAGATGCACCTGAATCGTCATTATGTCTCAAACTTAGCGCGTGTCCAAATTCGTGAATAATAACGTCAGTTGATTCAGCAGAAGTTAGTGTATTCATTTGAGGTGTGTTGAGTCGGATTCTTGAACGATCCCTTGCATCCCCCGGATTTACTTGACTCCATCCGAAAAAGCCATACGTCCAATAGTCTGCGACCGCATAAACGGTTGAGCCGGAGATAGTTCCTGCATAAACAACAATGCTATAATATGTAGGCTCAGAAGTGACTCGTGAAATAGCAACCTTTGAAGAAATGTTATTCCAAGTTGCATATGCGGTGTCTGCACGGTTATGATAACCTGTACTGGAAACGCTAGCATCACGCCAATACTTAAGATTTTGTGCCCCAGCATATCCATTAGGGTTATAGTGATCTGAGTGGGCACTAACTAGGATGGTTGGTAGTAAAAAAGCTAGCGAGGGAATAAGTAATAAAATTCTTTTTACATTCATAATTTCCTCTCTCCCTAAAATATTCATTTCACGGATACCGTTCTCCATTCATTCTCTTAATTCCTTCTTTTTTCAAAAATATTTCACCACGAGCGAAGAAATATGTAATAATTGTGAACTGTCATTCTTGAGAATTCTATATTCATTAAGCACTACAACATGGCCATCCGTTATCACGATCGATTCTTCAAGCCATGATACGTGGCTTTTGCCAACAACGAAAAAAAGACCTGAGCACTCAGGTCTTCAATTAAGGAATGGAGGGATAAAATGTTTAGTAAATGACTGTATGTCGGCATATCCACTTTTATAGTAGGTAACGACAATATAATCCGCACGTTCATCCCAACCAGCCATTTGCATACATTGTTCTATTTTTGTTTTATCTTTTACGACGATTCCCTCGGCTCGTTCAATCATGTCATCTGTCCACTCATATGTTTTCAACCGTTTTGTGTTTTTAATTATTTTCACTTCGCTCACGTCTTCTACTGTCGCCCGTGCTTGCTGCAATAAACCGCGCTGCTGCAACCATTCATCTACGAGATGATACGACTTTTTCCACTTGATCATAGTTTCCTCGGTTATTCCTTTTTGTTTTTCATACGTGACGGTAATTGCTCCCCATTCTCGATTCCATGCGATTGGATCAAATGTTTCATCTACCAACTGACGCTGTAGTATGTGTAAAAACGATTCGATCTCCTCACGATCACGCAATCGAACGGCTTTCCCTCCTAAATTAGAATCTATTCGTACTTGTAAAACGTTTTTGAAATCATTTATACGCAAAATTGGATAGTGATTTTTCTTAAACTCAAGCGAATGAAAAATAGGTTTGTAAAACTGATTATATACTTCTAATGGTACAGCATATTGACGAACAATCCGTTTTCCGTTTTTCAAGTCGTAACCAATGACAACATGTTTAGTATTTTCAGTTTGCAATTTTTGCTGCTTCATTAACTGCTGATGGAACAAATAAATGTGCTCGACGTTGTCTCTTTCGTAGAAAAACGCATTCTCCCCGTTTTCATTATCATTTTCAAAATAGTATATATGATCACCAAAATATGCTCGTTCAATGTCATTTAACGGGGGTTGGTATTTCCCAAAACCAAATAAGTCAAATGCAAATAATAAACTGACAACGGCAATAAAACCTATATATTGAACGTATGCTTTCCAATGCGTGAACACGCGCCATGTTTTTTCTAAAATGATACGGGCAATGAAGTAGCCGATCAATGAAGCGAATACATATCCAAAA
The DNA here is from genome assembly GCF_000836725.1 of Anoxybacillus thermarum. Lineage (GTDB taxonomy): Bacteria > Bacillota > Bacilli > Bacillales > Anoxybacillaceae > Anoxybacillus > Anoxybacillus thermarum. The sequence goes on from NZ_JXTH01000032.1 coordinate 5,999, forward strand.
ATGATCCAAGTTATTCGTTGTTGCATCTCCCCGAAATATGCTCCACCGACAAGCATGACACAAAATGTAAAACCATATGTGAATACGGGGCGGAGCGGACGAAAAGCGATCGCATCTGTTGCTGCTTCAACATGTCGTTTTTTGTATAGCCATACACTCAATACATAAAATATAAAAGCGAGCACAATATATATATATATTTCGATTGGTTGAATAGGTTTTGATTCCCAGTTCAATGCCCGAATAAAAGGCACGATTTTGTCAATGTTATAGGATAAATAATATTCATATGCAAAACCGTGTAAAAAATATTTCAAGTTAAACATAAGTAAAACGAATATTCCTGCTGGGAAGAAAAACAGAACATAAGCAAACACGCCTTGTAGCATGGACATGCCAGTAAACATCCCAACAAACACCGTTCCAGAAAATAATAATACATTCATTGCCACCGTACCTGTAAACCAAATGGCTATATGCTTCAGTGAATATAGCGAAACAGGAAGAAGCGGTTTCATGATTATTAAACATCCCGCAGTCATTGCGACGGGAACAGTAAGAATGATCATCGCAGCAACAATATGCTGAAGAAACAGTGCCTCCCGTTTAACTGGCAGACTGTGAATGTAATCTGCAGACAATCTCACTTGCATATAGCGAAATAAAAAGATGGCAAGCAACACAGGAAGTGTGAACATAAGGGAAAATTGAATTATACTTCCGATATCAAATATGCGACCCGTCTGATGATGCATAAGCCAATTTTCATCTTCAGTCATCATAAAAATATGGATAGGTAGTGCAAAAAGAAGGCCGACGAAATAAACAAGTGCAACCCATCCGACGTTGCGAACAATTTGACTAAAAATTCCCCGATTAAACAAGAATGTTTTCAATGGCATATCCTCTTTCCCCCAGTTCATAAATAAAAATTTCTTCTAACGTTAGCGACAATAAATCAAATAAAATGGGCTCATACTTATGAATATGCGCGCTGATTTGTTCCTCTTCTCCACGAATGATACAAAGAAGGACGCTACCGCGACGTTCTTGATAAACAACATCCAAATGTTGAAGGAAAGTAGAAGGAGGTTGACCGTGAAACGCCACTTGCACTTTATGGATGTTTGTTTTCAAATTGTCTAATTCTTTTTCGATAATGAGTGAGCCATTATGCAAAATGCCGATACGGTCACACAAATCTTCTACTTCAAATAAGTTATGCGAAGAAATAATGACGGTCATTTCTCTATCTGCTACGTCTTGAAATAAAATGTTTTTCACTTTTTGCCTCATGACAGCATCTAGTCCGTCGAGCGGCTCGTCTAAAACAAGTACATCAGGCATCGTCGAAAATGTTAACCAAAAGGCGACTTGGCGCTGCATCCCTTTGGACATACGGTGTATTTTTTGGTTTATGTCAATAGGAAATAGCTCTTTCATTTCGTAAAAACGTTTTTCGTTCCATTTTGGATATATATGACGATAAAAATCGGCCATTTGTCGGATTGTTGTATGCGGAAAAAAATAAAGTGCATCAGGTAAAAAAATGAGCCGTTCTTTCTGTTTGATGTTTTCAAAAATCGGTTCACCATCAACGGTGATCGACCCTCTGTCTTGTTTATAAATACCTGCTATCATTTTCATTAGTGTTGTTTTTCCAGCACCATTTGATCCGAGTAACCCATATATTGATCCTTTTGGGACGGAAAATGTCACATCTTTGATCGCCTCTAACTCCCCAAACCGCTTGCTTACATGATTAATTTGAATCATGTTCCTCTCCTCCTCGTATCGCACGTTCTGCGCGTTCAACAATTGAAAAAATTTGTTCTTTTTTTAATCCGATATAGAATGCTTCTTGACATAGTTTCAACATATTTTCTTCTAGTTGTTTGACTTTTTCACTGTAAACAGCCTCTTTTTTATTATCAACAAAACTTCCTTTCCCTGGAATAGAGTAAATATACCCTTCTCTTTCTAATTCTCGATACGCCTTTTGAATTGTATTTGGGTTAATCGTTAACTGTTTAGCTAGCAAGCGAACAGATGGTAGTTGCTCGTTCGGTTTCAGCACACCATGAATAATCATTTCTTTCATTTTCTCGATAAGCTGCTCGTAAATTGGTTTTCGACTTCGTAAATCCAGATCAAACATGACGCCCCCCCTTCCTTTCCTGTACTAACCGTTATATCTGTATTATATTATATAATACGGTTGATGTAAATATTTCTAAAAAAATAAAAAAGCCGCCAAAATGGCAGGCTTTTTTATTTATGGCTATGTCCATCGTTATTGTCATGTCCATTTTGATGACTATCGCATATTGTCGTTATGACCATGACCTTGTCCATCTTCCTTGTTTTGCATCATCTGTTTCTTTTTCATATAACGTTCGTGGGCGACCTTATCAACATCTTCCCATGATACGATCATCGCGCCCGGTTGTTCACTTACAAACTTGTCAGCATCTTCTTTTTTGGCAAAAAACGCATATCCATAGTTCATTGGTGTTTTAATATCAGCTTTCACAACTGTCGCGTTTTGTAATTCAATCCATTCTAACGTATTGTAGTCGCGTACATATTTTTTTGCAGCTTCGTTGTGGTCTCTTTCATAGTTGAATAAACATCCGATATCATCAAAAAACAAGACGTCACCGTTTTCAGTTGCTGATTTGGCTGTAAATTTACCGAGCTCATGTTCTTTTGGATATACTTTCATGTTGCAAAATACACACACTGTATTTTCGTCTGGTTCTGCCATCGCGGCTTTCATAAACACGTCTTCTTGCGCGGTCTTTTCTACTTCTCTGTTTTGCTCAACTTGTTTCGTCTCTTCTTGATTGTTGTTGCATCCTGTCAATGCGAAAATAAAGAGCACCACCAATAAAATCATCCATTTTTTCATTGAAAAAAATCCCCCTCTTCATTCAATCCGTAGTTCAATGTACTATATATTTGTGAAGTTTGTTTGAAACAAATGTGTTAAAAATGAAAAAAAGCGGTGCTATACCGCTTTTTCTGTAAAATAGTGCTTATAGTATCCGCCAACTTTTCCACGGTTATCAATAATGAAATAAAAATCGTCTGTTTCGTTTTTTACTTCATATTCTTTACCTGGAGTTAATACATTGTGAACAATGTACTTTTCCGCGTTCGTATGATTACATACAACTGTTTTCATCGTTGGACGTTCATGCCAGCTCAAATGAATCATGAGCGATGCCTCCTTCAAGAACCTTTATATTTATTTAAAAATTTAGCAAGTTCATGTAGTGCTTGCAATACTGCAAAATGTTTATCGTTCCCGCTTGCTTGCGCTGTAGCCACATCTTTAAATTTGGCGTGCGCTTCGTACGACCCGTTCTTTTTATATACATCTACTCGTACGGTTCCCCTTGGGTGCGGAACGATAAAAAACTCTATTTGTTTCATTTGTTCTCCCCACCTTTAATGTCAATCGTTTATTTAATTTAATAATAGTAAAAAAGGCATCATTTTAAAAGCATTGTTTTGCGTGAAGAAAAAGATGTACGATTTACGTTTTTAATCAAGGCGACGAATCGCGTATCCGGATTGTATCAACACACGCTGAATTTGGTCAATATGCTCTCTATTTTTTGTTTCGAGGGAAAATCGCACTTCTGCTTGCCCTGGAAGAACGTTTGTACCCATTCGTTGATGATCAATGGACATGACGTTCGCTTCCAAATCGGCGATAATGCGCAACAATTTATTTAACTGTCCCGGTTTGTCAGAAATGATTGTTGAAAATGTGACGAATCGTCCTGATTCAACGAGCCCTCGTTCAATAATTCGTGAAATGAGTGTGACATCGACATTTCCCCCACTTAAAATGGCTACAATATTTTTTCCTTCAAGCGGAATTTTTTTATACAATAAAGCCGCTAGTGAGCAAGCCGCAGACCCTTCAACGAGCAATTTATTTCGTTCGAGCAAATATAACATCGTCCGTGAAATATCTGTTTCTTCCACACAAACAATATCATCGACATATTTCTGTATGTACGAAAACGTCAAATCCCCAATGCGCTTAACAGCAATGCCGTCTGCAATCGTATTCGATGGCGTAATGACAATTGGTTGATTATGTTGTTTAGCCGCTGTTGTGCTCGCACAAGCAGTGGATTCAACGCCGTATACGCGAATAGCTGGATTTTTTTGCTTCATCGCAACCGCTATACCAGCTAGCAATCCCCCACCCCCAACTGGACAAACCACCGCATCAATATCGTCCAGTTGTTCGAATAATTCTAGTCCGATTGTTCCTTGTCCGGCAATGACAGCTGGATCGTCAAAAGGGTGAACAAACGTTGCTCCTGTTTCTTGTTGAAGTTTGCGAGCATATTCTAATGATTCGTCAAACACATCTCCATATAAAATAACATTTGCGCCGTAACTCTGTGTCGCTTGAATTTTACTTAATGGCGCCCCTTTAGGCATGACGATTGTGCACGGAATGCCAATCATGTTGCTTGAATAGGCTACTCCTTGTGCGTGATTACCCGCTGAAGCTGCGATAACTCCTCGACTTTTTTCCTCATCACTTAACAACATAATTTTGTTGTAAGATCCACGCACTTTAAATGAACCTGTTTTCTGTAAATTTTCTAACTTCATGTATACACGATTATTCGATAAACGACTAAATGTTTGTGAAAATTCAAGAGGCGTTTTGTGAACGACTGTTCTCATTCGTTGTTGAGCTTCTTGAATATGTTGTAGTGTAATCAATAGTTTTCATCCTCCTTTGTGTCTCCTTTATTATATTTGATTGACAGACCCGTAGGCAATTGTGTCTTGTTTTCTTTTTTTCATTGATTATTTAGAACATAGTTTTATTATAAAAATTAACCAAAAAAAATTGCTATGCACAAAGCATAGCCTATAAGCCGGCTGATTTTTGAAGGCGCTTAGCAATTTCAAGAAATTCCTCGTATGAAATACCAGGGGCAAATGTTTCTTCCACTGCTTCTAAATTTGGAATCGGGGCACCTGCTGGCGTCCCTTGAATGACTTCGAGTTGTCCTCCATCAAGCGGGTGTGTTCCTTTCCAAATTTGTTTAACATCTTGATAATCATGTTCGCTAAACGTATATAGTCTTCTATGCCACCCTTGCGCCTCGTACTTTTTTGCCGCATCAAATTTATCGTTACTTAAATTCGGAATCGGCAACATTTTTGTGACATCCACCCCTGTAACAATTTGAAGCGCTTTGGCATAAGCGATAACGTGCACACCTCCTCGGACAAGTAAATAGCCGATCATTTCACGTGCGACTGGATGATCGGTCATCTCATATACTCTCATTTTATGTGTGCGCGCCCCACACTCTAAAAAGAAATTGTGCAACAAATCTAATACTAAATTCCCACTATTGAACACGTAGTCACCTGACCACGATTTTCCCATCGAATCTCCTGGCAATGCTGTTTGCGCAGTTGCAATAAAATGATACGTATTTCGTTGATCTACCCCGTTTTGCATTGGCGTAATATCCGGGGCACCTTCATGTGTTGTTCCTGTTAAGCATAAGTTTATAGCTGTTGTAACGAGCTCCACATGACCTAATTCTTCTGCAGTAATACTTGCAACTAAATCGTAAAAAGGCTTCAATTTTTTCTTTTCCCGAAAATTAAATGACTGAAACAAGTAATTATTTAGCGTTGACATTTCTCCAAATTTTCCACCAAGTAACTCTTGAACAGCCGCTGCTGCGTTGGCGTCCGCATACGTAGATTTTGGCAACTCAATTTGAAGCTTGTTTATTCTCGTAAACATCAAGTCCCCTCCTTTTTATTTCGGCATAATCCAAACGATTTGCTGGATGCGGACAAAAAAGAGAGTGTCGCTGCTTTTTAACACAATATGATCTGGCTTCACATCTTGAATAATACCTTGTACATTTCCTCGCACTGTTTCAATGATGACTTCTTTTCCTTTAATCGTTTGCAATGTTTGATAAACATAAGGATCGATGAAAGACATAAACTGAGGTGTCATCTTCTTCCCTCCTTCCCGTTTATTCTTTCCCATCTTATTCTCATATCTTGTTGTTTATCACATTTTTCATTTAGAACATAGTTTTATAAAATTTTATTTACATACTAGCCGAACCGTTCATTTTGCGTTAAACTTCAACATAGGAATAGTGAAATGAGGAGTTAGAAGGATGGAAAGTCATGAACAACTGAAGAAAAAAATAAATGAGCTTGAAGAAGAAATACGCTTATATAAACGCTTTGTGGAACACATTACTTTTCCGTTTTCATACGTTGATTATGAACTCGGAAAAGTAATAAAAAAAGAAAGAAATATTCCCTCTGCAACGATTGAAACAATACAGAAGGAAGAGAAAAGAACACCCATTTTGCAATGGAATATTGATTTACAAAAAGACTATCCATTTGAACAAGTGGAACAATTTTTATCACCTATTTTTGATCTTGTTTCTCATCATATCGTTTTCGTTGATGCCGAAGGAAAAATTACATTATGTAACTTACAGGCAGCAAACGATGTCGGAGTAAATCGCGATGAAATCATCGGTAAACATATTCGAGAATTGTTAAACATTCCTGATGAACAAATTATGACGTTAAAAACGTTGCGGACAAAACAACCTCTTTACAATTGTGAAGTACTCGATCGATATTATGGGATCATTAATACGCGCATTTTATATAACGAAGATGGGTCAATTAAACGCGTGATTAGTATGTTCCAATCGCTGAATCAAATAAAAGAAGCAGAAAAACTAGCGATCGCCGGCCGAATTGCTGCAGGGATTGCCCACGAAATCCGAAATCCTTTAACGACAGTACGGGGGTATTTACAGTTTTTAAAGGAACAGTTGCCTGAACATATCGTTACTCTCATTGATCAACTTCTCATTCCAGAACTCGATCGAGCAAATGATATTATTACAGATTTTTTAAACGTTGCAAAACCAAGTGAAGTAAAAGCAGAATGGATTGGAATAAACGAATTCATTCGACATGATTTAGATCTTTTGTTACGAAGTGAAGCACTTCTTCATAACGTAGGGCTTTCGTATCATTTAGATGAAAAACTACAACAATACGTTGTTAACATTGATAAAAATCAACTATTGCAAGTGTTTATTAACTTATTTCGCAATGCGATTGAAGCAAAAACGGAAAAATCGTTGCGGGTAGACATTGAAACGAAGTTGCACAATAATCTCGTTCAAATTTATGTGCGTGATAATGGACCTGGTATCCCTTCTACCATTATCCATCACATTTTCGATCCATTTTTTTCAACAAAATCAACAGGAACAGGTCTTGGTTTATCTCTGTCACGAAAAATTATTGAACTGCATAAAGGCTCGATGCGTGTTCAAAGCGAATTCGGTCATGGTTCATGTTTTATTATTGAATTACCGGCTTATCCAAAAAATGAGGCTGCAATCTAGCAGCCTCATTTTTACGCTTCTTTTTTCCACTCTATTTGTTTTTCTTTCCAACATTGCACTTGATGGTCTACACCAATATTCCGTGCATAAAATACCGGATTTTTTCCTTGGTTTCGTTGTGTGACATAGTCTTGTAATGCCGCGAAAGCGACTCGACCAAGTAAGAAAATCGAAACTAAGTTCACGATAACCATAAACGCCATAAATAAATCCGCTAAGTCCCAAACGATTTGAATGCTCGATACAGATCCCCAAATGACCATCGTTAATACCGAAAGTCGATATACGAACAATGATGCTTTGCTTGAACGAATAAATTCAATATTTGTTTCGCCGTAATAATAGTTTCCGATAATTGAACTATATGCAAATAAAAATACACTGACTGCAACAAATCCTTTTGCCCATTCACCAATATGCGTGCTCAATGCCGTTTGTGTTAAAGTAATTCCATCAAGCCCTTCTTTCATATAATCGCCTGATAGTAAAATCATAAATGCTGTCGCACTACAAACAACTAACGTATCAACAAATACACCTAATGTTTGAATGAAACCTTGTTTGACTGGATGCGAAACTTCTGCTGTCGCTGCCGCGTTCGGCGCACTACCCATTCCTGCTTCATTCGAGAATAAGCCGCGCTTAATTCCCATCATGATGGCCGCGCCAAATCCTCCACCAACTGCTTGTTCAATACCAAATGCATTTTTAAAAATTAAAGAAAATACTGCTGGCAACTCGGTCATGTTCGTTAAAACAACATAAAACGCAATCAATAAATACAAACTCGCCATCACTGGAACGATAATAGATGATGCCTTCGCTACACGATGCACACCACCGAAAATAATAAAGGCAGTTAAAATAGTAAGTACAATACCGATTACTGTACGATCCATTTGAAACGCATGCTCAAATGCAAATGTAATCGTATTCGCTTGAACAGAGTTAAATACAAGACCGAATGAGAACGTAATTAAAATGGCAAACAGTATACCGAGCCAACGTTTTTTCAATCCTTGCTCAATATAGTATGCCGGGCCGCCACGGTAACCGTTTCCATCTTTCACTTTATAAATTTGGGCAAGTGTGCTTTCCACAAAACTTGATGCCCCGCCAATTAAAGCGATCAACCACATCCAAAATACCGCACCAGGTCCGCCAACGGAAATTGCTAACGCAACACCTGCTAAGTTACCTGTTCCGACACGAGATGCTGTGCTCATAAAAAAAGCTTGGAGCGACGAAATCGCACCTGTTTTTTCTGGCGTCTCTGTAATGACTCGGAACATTTCACCAAAATAACGAAATTGAACAAATTTTGTACGGAATGTAAAATACAATCCGACGACAATTAAAAGAGCGATAATGACATACGACCATAATATGTTGTTTAAAAATGATACGATCGTTTGTAATAATTGCATGCTCGTCACCTCACCTGATGTTTATAATAAAAAACGACTTTTTTAATGTAACAAAACTTAACATGAAAAGCAAGAGGATTATCCATGAATATATGAAAATGATATGTTATAATATCGTTTGTTTATATTTTTCACATGTTATTTGGAGGAACAGATGAAAGAAACATACACGGTAAAAGAAAAAATAAAGCAGTTTTTACATATATTATTTCCTATTTTTCTTACACAAATAAGTTTATATATGATGAACTTTTTTGATGTGACGATGACAGGCAAATATAGCGCAGTTGATTTAGCAGGTGTAGCCATTGGCTCAAACATTTGGATCGCCATATTTACGGGAATCGGAGGTATATTAACCGGTCTAACCCCTATTGTTGCTCAAGCTTTCGGGGCGAAAGACCACGAGCGTATTTCTCGAACAGTTGAACAAGCGATATACTTAGCGGCCGTCTTTGCTTTCTTTGTGTTTACGCTCATTTATTTTTTCGTTCCTATTTTATTGGAAAACATGCCGATCGAACATGATGTTCAAATCGTTGCTTATCAATATTTACAAGCATTATGTATTGGTATTGTCCCGATTTTTATTTATCATGTTCTTCGTTCATTTATCGATGCACTTGGTCGAACGAATGTAACAATGATGCTAACGCTATGCTCGTTGCCATTAAACATTTTATTGAATGATATATTTATTTTCGGACGATGGGGTATACCTGCATTCGGTGGAGTAGGAGCAGGATACGCTACAAGCATAACGTATTGGTGCTTATTGCTATGTGCATTTTTACTCGTTCGCTTTCGTAAACCTTTCGCAACATACAATATACTAAAAAAGCTTCATCCGATATCATTTTCTATTTGGAAACAATTATTTTTGATCGGCACACCTATTGGATTAGCTATCTTTTTCGAAACAAGCATTTTCTCGGCTGTTACCTTGTTGATGAGTCAATTTGGAACAGCCACGATTGCAGCTCATCAAGCAGCGCTCAACTTCGGTTCCCTTTTATATATGATTCCACTAAGCGTTTCCCTTACTTTAACCATTATTGTTGGTTTTGAAGTAGGAGCGAAGCGGTTAGAGCACGCGAAGCGTTACTGTATCATCGGTATTTCTTCTGCTGTAATGATGGCTATTGTTGCCTCTATCGTCCTATTGCTGTTTCGAGAAGCAATTGCTTCCTTATATACGAATGATGCACTTGTTTTACAATGGACGAAGCGTTTTTTGTTATACGTTTTATTTTTCCAATTCTCTGATGCCGTTGCAGCACCTATTCAAGGGGCATTACGTGGATACAAAGACGTTCGCTTCCCATTTTTTATTGCACTCGTATCGTATTGGTTAATTGGCTTACCCGTTGGATACGTCTTCACTCAATATACAACCGCTGGGCCGTTTGGGTATTGGCTCGGTCTTATTGCTGGCTTAGCTTCCGGTGCCATATTATTATTCATACGATTAATCAAAAAATGGAAACATGTATAAAAGCAAGAGGGAAATCCCCTCTTGCTCTTTAGCACCAAGCCGCACCGACGATAATTAACAAAATAAATAGTACGACGATGAGCACAAATGTTTTTCCGTATCCTGGATAACCGTATCCATAGCCATATCCGTACATCACGTATTTCCCCCTCTATTGTTGATTAATAACCCCAGCCACCAATATAAGCACTGCCAACAATAATTAGCAAAATAAACAATACAACAATTAACGCAAAGCCACCACCATGATGATGTCCTCCACTCATCTTTTGACACCTCCTTCTTGTACTAACAACCTATTCAACCGCCAAGTAAAACGTTATAGTTTTTAAAAAAATGGGTGAAAAAAACGCCTGTTCACGAGACAGGCGCTACATGTTCAATGATTTTTCTTTTCGTTTCTCCCATGTACTAGAAAGTGAAAATAAAAGTAAAGCCGTCCAAATACAACTAAATGCATACATGTGGGCATTTGTAAACGGCTCGTGAAACAAAAACACGCCGAGCAACAAACTTAATGTTGGAGAGATGTATTGTAGAAAACCTAAAAGAGTTAACGATATGTGCTGTGCCCCTTTCGAAAAATATAAGAGCGGCAAGGCAGTAGCTGGTCCAGCACCAACAAGCAACAACATCGTCATCAATGAAAAAGAAGGTCGTGACCATTCGCTAAACGAATGAACAATCCATGCTAGCGCAAAAGGAGTAACAAGCATCGTCTCTACTGTTAAACCGATTGTGGCATCAACTTTAATCACTTTTTTCACGAGGCTATACAACGCGAAGCTGCAAGCAAGCGACAGAGCGATCCATGGAAATTTACCGTATTCAATCGTCATAAGTACAACACCAAAAGCGGCTAAAATAAACGAGACAACTTGCCATTTGTACAGACGCTCTTTTAACACAATCACACCGAATAAAACATTTAATAGTGGATTCATATAATAACCTAGACTTGCTTCAACCATATGATCGTGATTAACAGCCCATATGTAAATAAACCAATTTGTACTAATAAGCATCGCGGCAGCAATGAGAGCGGCTGCTCGCTTTTTTTCTCTCCACAACCATTGACACGTATGCAAAAACGTAGACCAACTTTTTTGAATAAGCAACAGCGCAATCATAAATAAAAAAGAAGCGACAATACGATAAGATAAAATCTCTTCTGCCCCGACGTGTTGAAGTAATTTCCAATATAAAGGTAATATCCCCCATAGTACGTAAGCAGATAGTGCGTAAATGACTCCAATTGTTCTATTTTCCATTTTATAACTCCTCTCTCATCTCAGTCCCCACGAAAAACATACTCTTGTTCATACGGCTCAATATGAACGTGGGCGTAGATAACTCCGTACTTTTGTTCAAGCAAGCGCTCAACTTGATCTGCAATGTCATGACTTGTTAAAACATTCAAATACGGGGCAACAGAGATCGTAACATCTATGACAACTTCATTGCCATACATTCTTCCTTTAATATCTACTACTTGCTTCACACCGTCAATGCGCTCAATTTCCTGTTTATATTGCTTTAACATTTCGTCATCAAACCCGTCCGTCAACGTATGGGATGCTTCTTTAAAAATATCCCATGCTGTTTTGCAAATCATAAACCCGATAACAAAAGCTGTAACAGGATCAAGCCAACGCATATGTAACTGAGCACCAATGACCCCAATAACCGTTCCTACACTAACGAGCACATCGGATAAATGGTCTTTCGCAGCAGCAGCAAGTGCTTGACTATTTGTAGCTATTGCTAAACGGTTGTTAAACATATATACAAAAAACATAAATACAGCTGAAGTACCTGCTGTCCATACCGCTATCCAATCCGGTTTGACATACTCCCTCTCTTTCAACGTTTGCACAGCGTTTATCAATACATCCACTCCGATCGACATCATAATAAACGCTGCGATTAAAGATGAAATATGTTCCGCGCGTGAATGACCGTATGGATGGTTGTCATCACGTGGTTTTTTTGCGATGAGCAGTCCAATTAAAATAGCGATAGAGGCAAGAATATCTGTAAAGTTATTCCACCCATCAGCTTTTAATGCCTCTGAATTTGCCATATATCCGACGTATAACTTTGCAAAAGATAAAACGATATAAGAGCCGATGCTCACCCACGCCCCAAATTCAGGTTTCATCTTTGTCATCTGTTCCACCAACTTCTTCGTCATTTTTTGCGTTATCATTGTACCAAGCGTATATCGTGTGGGTCTATAGCAACAAAATTGGTTCATTGAAGAACAGTAGGAAACAGGCAATAACATTGCCTTAGACCAAATTTATTGTTGACGAACGATTCATACATATGATAGATTGTTTAGTGTTTCATCACTCTACCAATTTATCAAACTAAAGTATTTTGGAGGTCACGATTATGAACGCTGTTGTCATCTCAGTACTCGTCATGCTTATTCTTAGTTTATTGCGTATGAATGTCGTGTTTTCGTTATTGATCGCATCATTAGTGGGAGGACTCATTGGAAATCTCAGTCTTTCTAAAACAGTTGAGGTGTTTTCAGAAGGATTAGGAAACAGCGCAGAAGTCGCTTTAAGTTATGCGTTGTTAGGTGGATTTGCCATTGCCATTTCGAAAACTGGCTTACCAAACGCTATTGTTCACATGATTATAAAAATGGTCGGAAAACAAGGGGAGTCAAAAAGAAAGCAATATTCGAAAGCACTTGTTCTCCTCGTCATCTTATTCATGTCATGTTTTTCACAAAACTTAATTCCAATCCATATTGCGTTTATTCCTATTTTGATCCCTCCACTTTTGCACATTTTAAATGAGCTGCATGTGGATCGTCGGTTAGTCGCATCAATTATTACGTTTGGTTTGATTACTCCATATATGTGGTTACCGACTGGATTTGGGGCTATTTTTCATGACATTGTACAATCGAACATGGCTCAAAGTGGGCTAGTTGTTGCAAAATCAGATATTCCAAAAGCGATGTTTTTCCCTTCGCTCGGAATGATTGTTGGCTTACTCGTTGCTTTTTTTACGTATCGGAAACCGCGCGCATATAAACAAATACAACTAGAAAGTCAAGAAACTCAATCTTTTCAACAACGGGGAGTATGGTTTGCGATCGTCGCTGTCATTACTGCTTTAACCGTTCAACTTGTTCTTGACTCCATGATTTTTGGGGCGTTTGCAGGAATTGTTGTCATCTACTTAAGCGGATGCATTCGTTTAACAGAAGGCGATCGTTTATTGACAGAAGGCATGCGCATGATGGCGTTTATTGGATTTGTGATGTTAAGTGCTTCAGGGTTTGCGAATGTATTAAAACAAACGGGACATATTGAGAAACTTGTTGAGCAAGCAGCTTCTCTTATTGGTCATAACACAGCGCTAGGCGCATTGCTTATGTTAATTGTCGGACTGCTTGTCACTATGGGAATTGGCTCTTCGTTTTCTACTGTTCCAATTATCGCAACCATCTTCGTTCCGCTTTGTATAAAGCTCGGACTTAGTCCAATGGCAACCATTGCGATTATTGGCGCTGCTGGTGCACTTGGTGACGCAGGATCACCTGCCTCAGACAGCACGCTCGGCCCAACATCTGGTTTAAACGTGGATGGTCAGCATCATCACATTTGGGATACATGCGTTCCAACGTTTATTCATTACAACATTTCGGTCATTATTTTCGCATGGATCGCAGCCATGATTTTATAAAAAGGAGCTACTTTTCACTGTAGCTCCTTTTTTGTCGAAATTTTACCGCACATTCCGACATTTTTTTTAAAAAAGATATGTTAATGTATTGTAAAGTATATTTCAATTTTGTAAACACGAAGGAGGATGGAAATGATGCTTTCGCAATTCATCGGTCAAACAGAGGCAGCGATCCTTCGCTTCTCCATCTCACTATTGACAGAAATTGAATTAAAAATTAAGAAAAAACAAATTATTTCACAACATCAAGCAATGAAGTACGCCAAACATCAAATCCAATTATTTGTCAAACAACTGCGTTTGCGCCAAGCGCTAACCGCTGTATATCAATCGGAATTATACATTTACGTATCTAAAAAGTTAGCACATGTATTTGAACAATATCGTGTGCTCAAATGTGTATAATCTTATATTTTCTTTACGATTTGAAAATATTCTTCTAACGTAATTTGTTTCTCATAAATGACCTTGGCGGCTTTTTTACCAACATAGCGCAAATGCCAAGGTTCGTATTGATATTTCGTAATATGCTCCTTTCCTTTCGGATAACGAATAATGAAACCAAATTCATGAGCATGCTGGGCTACCCATTTCCCCTCCGATGTGTCACCAAATGCAGGCGTAATCGTATATTGAACGCTTGGGCTTGTAATATCTATCGCTAATCCTGTTTGATGTTCACTTTTTCCCGGCATCGCAACAGCAACAACCGCTTTTTCTTTTCCTGACCGTTGAACTTCAGATACAAATAATTGTTGTTGCCTCTCATATGAACGATAGCCTGACACAGCATATAATATAATTTGTTGTTTTTTCGCTGCTGTAAACATCTCTTCCAACGCCTTGGCGGCTTCAGCACGCATATGGCGTTTTTCAACATCTGTTTCTTTGAACGTAAACGGAACATTTGGAATGACTAAGTCAGCCGGCTTGTAGTCGGCCGGTAATTGTTGTTCTTTATTTACTAAGGCAAGCACGTTATCCGGATTAACAATCACTTTTACCCCGTTTTGCACTTCAACTTGATTCCAAAATTTTTCTTCAAGCACAAGTTCCTCTTGTTCCTGTTGTTCGGAAGGTGGTGTCGGTGTTTGAGGAGATGGTGCCGGCTCCTCAACTTGGGCAGGAGGCTTAGACGGTTTTTGTTCTTGCTCAAGTGATCCAAATGATTGACACCCGCTAATTATTATCACAAAACAACATAACCATTTTTTCATCTTTTTCCCCTCACAATAGAAGAAAGCTCCGCGGGGAATGAGCCGCAGGAGCTTTCTCACTTATTGACGAATCGCTGTTTCAAGCGCAACTTCGATCATTTCATTAAATGTCATTTGACGCTCTTCAGCTGTTGTTTCTTCCCCTGTTAAAATGTGATCACTTACCGTTAGGACGGATAACGCTTTTCTGCCAAATTTAGCAGCTAACGTATAAAGCGCTGTTGTTTCCATCTCTACTGCAAGTACACCGTAGCGTGCTAGCTTTTCAAACTGCGCATTTTCATTATAAAACATGTCAGCTGTAAATACACTACCAACCTTTAGTTGCAATCCTTTTTCTTTTCCAATTTCATATGCTGTTTTCAGCAAGTCGAAGTTAGCCGTTGGAGCGTAATCAATTCCTCCGAACGTCATGCGATTCATCTGTGAATCCGTTGACGATGCCATCGCTAAAATGACGTCACGAACTTTCACATCTTTTTGAATCGCACCGCACGTTCCGACACGAATTAATGTTTGAACGCCATAACTTTGCATAAGTTCTGTAATATAAATAGAGATGGATGGCACACCCATACCTGTTCCTTGAACAGAAATACGATGGCCTTTATATGTACCTGTGAACCCAAGCATACCACGAACTTGATTATAACAAGTAGCTCCCTCTAAAAACGTTTCTGCAATGTACTTCGCACGAAGCGGATCTCCAGGAAGTAAAATTTTATCCGCAATTTCATGCTCTTTTGCACCAATATGAACGCTCATATGTATCCTCCTTTAGCCTTTATCGCTGCATATATACTATACCACACTCTTATATTTCGCTAAAGCATTGTTTTTCATGTATAAAAAAAGAGGGGCGTCCCCTCGTCCTTATTACGATATTTTTCGAAAATACTTCGGTTTTACATATAGAACTTTTTTATCTTCGCTCACAACATATTTTTTCTTCGCTTGCTCATAATGTTCATATATTAAATAGCAAACAACGTAAATCGGCAACATCGCCTCTAAAGACGCTAAATATATAAGATAAAATGGATGTGCGTTCGTTTCAAACATTCCGCTAAACACATAGTAAGCGCTTGCAATAACAACGTTAGTGATACTAATATTTGCGAAATGAAGGAAGAAAATTTTCTTTCTCCGCCCAATTAATCGCTCTAATTCAAATTTAATAAACAAAGAACAAAAAATAGAAATAATTCCAACAATCGAAGAAATCATAAACGCAAACATCGCTTTCCCCACCCCATATGTATATTTTTTATGTTCTTGTCGATGTTAATGGATGTAACTACATGTAAAGGAGGGTTACGATTGGGAAAAAAACATCGCAACCGCATTAATAGTCCGAAAAAAAACAATCATGTTCCAAAAGATACGTTAATTGCTGAAGCTGAAGCACACGATAAAGAGTATAGTGCCGAGAAACGAAAAAAATAATCCCCTTGTGCACAAGGGGAATTTTTTATCATACTCTAACCTTGTGCTAATTGTCTATATACAATATAGCACAATTTTGTGAACATTTAAAGACATTTTTTAGCGAACATGCATACGATGAATACGTTCCCATCCATCCGAGCCTAAACGATAAAAAAATTGACCGTATATTCCTTCGTCAATAAGCAATATATCACCTGTACTAACATATCGCGCACGATAATCTTTCGGTACTAAATCTGGAACATTAAACATTCGATAAACTTCAGCTAATACGTCATCATGATCTTCTCCATTTACCGTCAACCGATATACTTGACGATATCCTTTCGTTTGACCAAATTGTGGAGTTTGAAATAACGTTACATCATAGCATTGTGTCGATTTTAATATTTTCCCCATAAGCATGCGAATCACTAACATCCACCCCTCTTTTTTCTTTACGTAACTATTAGCGATTCGTTTTGTCGATTCCTTTTGCATTTTTTTACTATTTTTGTCGAATATATAAAATAATTTGGGCATAAAAAAAAGATCGGGAATCCCCAATCCTTTAAGCATATCGTCGAATGAGTGCAGCAAGCTCTGTTTGTAACGTTTGAATATGTTGCTCATGAATAGTAACACGAACAAAAGTTTCATCTAAATCAAGCGCTTCTGCAAACAAACCAGCTAACCCATGCGCTCGTCGGTCCACTTGAATAAGTAATTCACATTCTTGTGGTGTATGTGGGAAAAAAATGATTTCTACTTCATCCAGTTTTCCACGAAATTCACCACTCGTCGGGACAAACTCAAATTCTTGAACAAAAGGGAGGTTTTTACGAACATAATGAGCCGCTTCTTTGCATTCTGCTTCTTTTAATCGGAATCCTAAGTTTTCCATTACCCGAAATACTTCGTTCATCATCCGATTAGGTTGAACACGAATATAATCTTCATCTGACGGATCGACGGCATTTTTAATATCAAGTCCTGTGTGTAACCACACTCTTGTTTTTCCAACTGTAATTGGTGTGTCAAGCGGAAGGGAGAAAGAAAACGGAAATTCTTTTTTTTCTCCAGCACGAATGACGAATGATTGGGCAATTTTCCACTTTTCAATAATTGCTTGCTTCGTTACTTTGCGATCATCTACTTCTTTTGTATATGTAGCGCAAAGAGACAAATATATATCATCAATGTCTTGATCTACATTTCCTCCTGTTACTTCTACAACTCCTGTGATCTGTTCACCAAGTGATAGTTGTGATTCATGCAACTTCGTATCCACCTTAGCGGAACCAATTCCAATACTTGCTAATACTTTATTAAATAGCCCCATAAAACAGCCTCCTTTATTTTTCATTCTATACGTTATACGAACGAAATGAAAAAATGTTTCAAATAAAAAACGACGGAACGACCGTCGCTTTATTCATCAATCACCTCTTCGTCAATAATACATTTTTCAATCAAGTAATCAAACATAATATCTGCCATTTCTTCAATTTCACGCTCTGTTGGGACAAAACCTCGCCGAACAAGTTCATTGTAAAAGAACTCCGCAATTTCTTCCGTATCAATGACTACTTCAATTTCTTTCACAATATCGCCCCCTTTGTATTATGTTATGAAAAAATTATTCATTTATGTCATCCGTTTTTTTTATGTATATTTGCCACTATGTACACATACGTTGAAAGTAAAAAAAACGGAGGACAAGCTTATGGACGAACAAATTGATCAATGGATGGAAACGATCACGAATGGACTCTTTTGTGGCGTGCTATTTTTTTGCGTTCCTTATTTCATATACGTGTTATGGCAGTGTATATAAATTTCATTCGCGTCGTCTCCGTCTCATAAACTTTTTCAACTGGTCGACGATTTGCTCCATCATTTGTTCATACTGTTCATCGCCAAACTGTTCGTACAACCATTTATAGTCATTATAAATATCTAATAAACCGTCAATAATCTCTTTTTCTTCTTGTTTTCGACGCAACCGCTCATTTTCAAATTTTCTTGATATCACATGAACTTCACTCCAACATTGAACATCATAATTAGTAATAGTATATGTACATATAAAAAAGCCGACACAAAACGTCGGCCTTTTTATATCGCATAAGATGCTGGTGCAAAGTCAATATCAAATCCGAGATCTTCAATCATTTGAAAATCGGCGTGTTTTTCTTGTCCGGCTGTCGTTAAATAATCTCCAACAAAGATGGAGTTGGCGGCATATAAACCGAGTGGTTGCAAGCTACGCAAGTTTACCTCTCGCCCCCCAGAAATGCGAATTTCTTTTGTTGGATTCATATAACGAAACAGCGCGAGCACTTTCAAACAATAGCGAGGATTTAAGTCTTTTGTCCCTGCTAACGGCGTTCCATCAATTGCATGAAGAAAATTAACAGGGATTGAGTCTGCGTCTAGTGCTTTTAAGCTTCTCGCCATCGCAATGACATCTTGCTTTGTTTCTTTCATGCCGATAATGACGCCAGAACATGGGGACATCCCCGCTTCTTTCACAGTTTCTACCGTACGTACCCGATCATCGTATGTATGGGAAGTCGTAATGTAAGGATGATGCTCTTTCGATGTATTAATGTTATGATTGTATCGATCCACACCCGCTTCTTTTAACCGCAACGCTTGCTCTGGTTTTAATATCCCTAAACAAGCACATACTTTTAAACCGTATGTTTCTTTAATTTCTTTCACCGCAGATACAACAACATCAATTTCCTTATCACTCGGACCTCTTCCGCTTGCGACAATACAATATGTTCCTATTTTCGCTTCATACGCTCGTTTTGCCCCTTGTAAAATCGTATCTTTATTTACCATTTTATATGTCGGAATCGAAGCAGTAGATAGCGAAGATTGCGAACAATATCCACAATTTTCGGGACACAACCCCGACTTTGCGTTCATAATCATATTTAATTTCACTTTATTTCCGTAATACGTTTGACGAATGCGATAAGCGCCTTGTAGTAATAACAATAGTTCATCATCTGGACAATTTAATATCGAGAGCGCTTCATCATCTGTAATTTCCTCCCCTGTTAATACACGATCCGCGAGCAATAACCAATCCATCGTTCTCCCCCTTTACTTCTAATTACCAATAATCGTATTCGATCAAAGGATATATGTCAACATTATTTTTATATAAGTTAACAAAATAAAAACTAGCGAGAACGTCTCGCTAGCTATACGTTTCTACAATATGTCGAGCAATCCATACCCCGCATGCTCCAGCCTGTGCCAGTCCACGCGTAATTCCAGCACCATCTCCTCCAACATATAACCCTGAAATTTCTGTTTCAAAACGTTCAGTTAATTTTGGACGTGCAGAATAAAACTTTGCCTCTACCCCATAAAAGAGCGTATGTTCTGAAGCAATGCCTGGAGTAACTTTGTTCAACGCTTCTGTCATTTCGATTAAACTTTTCATCGTGTTGTATGGAAGAACGAGACCTAAATCCCCTGGAACAGCTTCTTTTAACGTTGGTTCAATAAATCCTTCTTTCATTCGTTTTTCGGTTGAACGTCTTCCCTTCAAAATATCCCCATATTTTTGCACAATAATCCCACCGTTAGATAACGCATTCGCTAAACGAGAAATTTGCTGTGCATATTCGTTCGGCTGATCAAATGGCTCAGAAAATTTATGAGATACAAGAAGAGCAAAGTTTGTATTATTACTTCCTAGCTTAGGATCTTTATATGCATGACCGTTCGCGAGCATAATACCAGAATGATTTTCGACAACAACATGCCCAGACGGATTACTACAAAACGTTCGAACTTGTGTTCCAACGGATGTGTTAAAAATAAACTTCCCTTCATACAAATGTGTATTAATTTCTTCCATTACTACGTTAGACGTTTCGACACGAACACCAATATCCACTTGATTATTGATCATTTTCAATCCGCGACGTTTCAATATGTTCGATAACCAAGCTGACCCATCACGCCCAGGAGCAATGACGACACGATTGGCATATAACATCTCTCCGTTTTTTAGTTGAACTCCTTTGACATGATTCATACCGTCGACTGTTTCGGTTAAAATGTCGCTCACTTCGGTTTTAAACATCATATCAATGTGCGTTCGTAAATATTCATATATACTCTTTAAAATTTGTAAGTTTTGTTCTGTACCAAGATGGCGGACTTGCGCACGCAGTAGTTTCAACCCAGCCGCATAAGCGCGTCTTTCTATTTCCTTCACTTCATCTGTCAGCGGATCAGTCAGAGACTGAGTAGCACCGTGCTTTAAATTAATTTCGTCAACATAACGGATAAGTTGTAACACTGTCGAGGCAGGTAAGTAATCAGTCATCCATCCGCCAAATTCGCTCGTAATGTTAAACTTCCCATCTGAATAAGCCCCAGCTCCTCCAAATCCATTTGTAATTGAGCAAGCAGGTATACATCCAGCATAATCCTTTTTTCCAACTGGCGGTGGGCATTTCTCGATTTTCTTTTGCAAAATAGGACAGTTTCGCTTATAAATATCGTGTCCTTTATCAACGAGCAGCACGCGTGCACCCGGTAATTTTAACGTTAATTCATAACAAGTAAAAATCCCTGTCGGACCAGCTCCAACAACGATCACATCATAACGATTGTTCATTATTCATCCCTCACCTTTCATTTTCCGAATGTTAATATACTAAATAGGACATAAACAGTCAATAAAAAACGATCTTTTTTTTAAAAAAAACAATAAATGTTCGTGTTTTTTTGTACAAAAAAAAGAACGGTATGTACCGTCCTTTTAAAAATAACGTTTCTTCCAAAAAACAAACGCAGTCACACTTGAAAGAACGAAAGAGATTCCTAAAGCAACTAAATACGCATATGGCTTGTCTTGATACGGAATCGGAACGTTCATTCCGTAAAAACTTGTCACCATCGTTGGAAAAGAAATAACAATCGTAATGGCAGCTAAAAATTTCATTACAATGTTTAAATTGTTCGAAATGACAGAAGCGAATGCATCCATCATTCCGCTTAAAATGCTACTATACACCTCCGTCATCTCAATCGCTTGTTTATTTTCAATAATGACATCTTCTAACAATTCTTGATCGTCTTCATACATCCGTAAATAATTTAAGCGAAGCAACCGTTCCATCACAATATTGTTCGCTTTTAATGATGTTGTAAAATAAACGAGGCTCTTCTCTAAACTAAGCAAAGAAAACAACTCTTTATTTTGCATCGATTGATGTAGCTGTTTTTCAATTTCACTCGTTTTGCGATTAATTTGTTTTAAATATCTTAAATAATACGTCGAAATCATATATAACATTTGTAAGGCAAAACGCGTTTTCATATACGTATAAAAGTTTTTTACCTTACTTTTCGTAAACTCTTCAAAAATCGGATTTTCTTGGAGGCATACAGTAATAAAGCATGTATTTGTGATAATCATTCCAATTGGAATGGTTTCATATGTTGGAATGTTCCCTTCATCGTACGTAATAATTGGGATATCAACGATAATTAACACATGATTATCTTCTTTTTCAATACGTGAACGCTCTTCATCATCGAGCGCATCTTTAATGGAATCAATGGGAATGTTCAAATGTTCTGAAATGTAGCGAATTTCACTTTCCGTTGGGGAGACGAGATTAACCCAACAGCCATTTTTCAACTCGTGAATTTCTTCTAATTTTCCTTGCTCATTAGATAAATAAATGTTCATCATGGCGTAACCCCCCTATCTTCTCTACAAAAGGGAAGCATCGCTTTTTTGTCGTTGGAGCGTCTGTTTCGTTCGTGAGCAGTACGTCCCAGCGAAAAAAAACGAAACAACTTCCCCTATTATTGCTGGTTCTGGTTCATTTGCACTCGCCCTGCTCATAACGGAAACGTCACTCCTTTCGCTTTTACGTTCATTACGGATTAATGATACATGTTTTGCCACCATTTGTATAGTTCCTTTTTCATTTTTTCTCACAATGAGTGCGCAAAATAGAAAAATATTTCTCGTTATTTTATAATCATGTTTGAAGGATGGTGAATACAATGAACATATACATGTGTGACGAAGCATTTGTATGGTACAAAGAGGAACTGCAACTACAGCGTGGAGATTACGTTCGTTTTTTTGCTCGATATGGTGGATGTAGCACCGTACAAAAAGGTTTTTCTTTAGGAGTGAATAAGGAAAGTCCGATCGACGCTGCAGTGATATTAGAAAAAGAAGGAATTGTCTTTTTTATTGAACAAAACGATACGTGGTATTTTGATGACCATGATTTGCATATTGAATTTGACGAAAAACGAAACGAGCCGATATTTACATATAGATAAAAGCGGGTGGCCCGCTTTTATCTTTTTTTTGCCCGTTCATACGCTTCATGCCAATCAGGAAAGTATTTTCTAATTAAAACAGGTTGAAACGTTTCTTTCGCCACGCAAACATGTTTTGAAGTTGCTGCTGCTGCGATTTCATTTGTTGGCGTTAACACTTCATACCCGTAAACAACCCGAATGCCGTCGTATGACTCTACCCACGTTTTAATAGTGGCTGTCTCTCCATAGCGTAAAGGCTTTTTATAAGAAATTTGCAAATCAATAACAGGAGACACAATTCCCCTTTTCTCCATATCAGCATATTGGAAACCAAGTTGTTGAATAAAATGGGCTCGTCCGATTTCTAACCAAACTAAATAATTGGCATGGTAAACAACCCCCATTTGATCTGTTTCTGCGTAACGCACTTCAATTTCTTTTTGTGAAATCATCATTCGTTCTCACTCGTGTGAGTAAAATATTTGTGGGTGACATTCAGGAATGATTCCCCGACGAGGGTTGCGAACTTTTGTTCGCGACGCTCGTCGGGGCCACCAAGCGAAGCGCGGTAGAAAAAAGCAAATGTCATGCAAAAAGGACTCTCTCCCTGCTATGATGGTGATGACCAACATCAATAAAACAGGAGGGAGAGAGTCCATGAAACATTTTACCACAGAATGGCCTTTATTAAAAGAGCTGGAGGAACAATTAGTCAGAACTCTTCAAAAGGTGTTCGCTGTCTTGTTGGCGGCCCTTTTGGAGGA
>NZ_JXTH01000033.1 GCF_000836725.1 Anoxybacillus thermarum
CTCCAAAAGGGCCGCCAACAAGACAGCGAACACCTTTTGAAGAGTTCTGACTAATTGTTCCTCCAGCTCTTTTAATAAAGGCCATTCTGTGGTAAAATGTTTCATGGACTCTCTCCCTCCTGTTTTATTGATGTTGGTCATCACCATCATAGCAGGGAGAGAGTCCTTTTTGCATGACATTTGCTTTTTTCTACCGCGCTTCGCTTGGTGGCCCCGACGAGCGTCGCGAACAAAAGTTCGCAACCCTCGTCGGGGAATCATTCCTGAATGTCACCCACAAATATTTTACTCACACGTTGTAAACTCCCCTTACTTGTTATGTTCATTTTATACTTTAACGCCCAAAATCGTTAAAGACAATACTTTTTCGCTATTTCGAAATATTTTTATTTTTTCGATAACAGAGGGAATGTCACTTTCATCGTCGTTCCGCGCCCTTTTTCGCTTTCCATCGTCCACGTGCCGTCCATCATTTCAATGATGCGAATCGATACCATCGCCCCGAGCCCTGTCCCTTTTTCTTTCGTGCTGAAATACGGTTCGCCATATCGTGCCAGCTGCTCTTTCGTCATTCCTTTTCCTTCATCGCGCACGACGATCGTAACCGTTTTTTCATCGACATGTACAGCGACGTACACCGCCCCGCCGCTTTCCATCGCTTCAATTCCATTTTTTATTATATTTAAAAAGCATTGCCGAAAATATTGTCCGTTCCCTTTGAGCGTCGCAGGCATGAGGGTTGGGACAATTTGCACCCCATGCATGTTCGCGAACGGACGCAGCATGTCAATCACTTTTTCTAATTCATGATGCACATGAAGCGGTTCTACCTTTTCTGGGAACGGCTTCGCAAACGTTAAATAATCGTCAATAATGGCACAGGCGCGGTTTAACTCTTCAAGGGCGATATTCATATATTGCTCTTTCGTTTCCTCCGATATGTCTCTTCCTTTCATCAGTTGCATAAATCCTTTGACAACGGTAAGGGGGTTGCGAATTTCATGGGAAATGCTTGCGGCAAGCTGGCTAACGACTTCCATTTTTTCAAGCTTGATCGCTTTCGAACGAATGAGCAACGCTTCCCGTAACGTTTCCATCATAAACACAACAAATAGTACGGCGACAGGAGGGACGAGAATAAAATCAACGATGTACGACTCGGTCACCTCGAAATCGGAAATCGCTATCGCTAATATCGTTGCTGCAATCGCAAGAATAAACGTCATCATCATCGAAGCAACCATCCGTTTTGTTTTCGGCAACCGTTTAAAAAATGGAGAAAACAAACTTCCGAAAATAAACATCATGACGTAAACAGCGACCGTAATAAACTGATGCCCGTACATCACCCACCGCGCAACGAGTAAAATAATAAGCAACGGCAAGCTCACCGTCCATCCGCCGTAAAACGTGCCGATGAGAAACGGAACTTGCCGCAAATCGTGCACGCAATCGGGCGCGATGTAAATCGGATATTTCATACATAAAATAAGTGGCACGCTCAAACACGCAACAAACAACAAACGTTGATACACTTTTTTGCGCTGGAAAAATCGAACGTAATCGTATAAAAAGTAAAAGAAAAAAATGCTCACTAAAATGTAAAATAAATTGTTTAACACGTGCTGATTGATATATGTCATCTTTCTCAACTCTCCCACATCGTTCATCCTTTTTCAGTTTCGCGAAAACTTTTTCCGTTGTCAACGCATCGACATCTTTGAAAAAAGATCACGTTTGCATTATGATAAAGATGCAAACTACATAGTGGAGATGGTTATCATGAATGATCGGCGTTATTTGCCGCTTTTATTTGTTGTGATGTTTTTCGTCATGGTTGGATTCGGCATTATTATCCCCGTCCTTCCGTTTTTCGCCGAAAACATTGGCGCGACTCCGACACAGCTTGGCTGGTTAATGGCTGTATATTCGTTTATGCAATTTTTATTTGCGCCAATGTGGGGACGATTGTCTGATCGTTACGGACGCAAACCGTTTTTGCTGCTCGGCATTTTCGGTTTAGCGCTTTCGTTTTTCTTATTTGCCTTGGCAACAAAACTTTGGATGTTATTTGCCGCGCGCATCATCGGTGGCTTTTTATCTGCCGCTACGATGCCGACAGCGATGGCATATGTCGCAGACGTCACGACCGAAGAAGACCGCGGAAAAGGAATGGGCATTATCGGTGCGGCTGTCGGTCTTGGCTTTATTTTCGGGCCCGCGATCGGCGGCGTGTTTTCAAAGGCGAGCTTAACCGTTCCGTTTTGGATCGCAGGCAGTTTAGCGCTTATCACTGCCATATTCGTTTTCTTGTTCTTGCATGAATCGCTTCCGAAAGAAAAGCGATCGAACGGAGAAACGAAACGACCGTCACTTATGGCGGCGCTACGGAGCGACGTATCGCGTCTGTACATATTGCAGTTTATCGTCACGTTTTCGCTTGCGGGACTTGAAGCAACGTTTGCTTATTTTGCCGCAAAACGCGCAGGACTTTCATCGACAGAGCTCGGCTACATTTTTATGATTATGGGACTTGCCGGTGCAATCGTCCAAGGGGGACTGCTCGGAAAACTCATTCAATCGTTCGGTGAAGGAACGGTCATTCGCGGTGGACTATTTATGTCAGCGCTCGGCTTCTTCCTTATTTTATTCATCGACCATTTTTGGACGGCTGCCCTTTATTTAACGATTTTCGGCCTCGGCAACGGCGTCATTCGCCCATGCGTATCCGCCTTATTAACGAAACAGACGATCGGGGGACAAGGAAGCGCAACAGGGCTGTTATCGTCGTTCGATTCGCTCGGACGCATTGGCGGGCCTGCGATCGCAGGATGGCTATTTACATTAAAGCCGAGCTTGCCGTATATGACAGGCATCGTGCTCACATTTATTTCATTCGCCTTGTTTCAATCATTCGAACGAACAATGACGCAAAAAGTCTCCGCTTAACCGGAGACTTTCGTATTTTTTTCGAAATATTAGCACATTTTCTATGATGACAGTACAGAAATATATAGTATAATTTTACCGAAGGGGATAGAAAATGGGGGATGATTATGGCGAAGCGTTTTTTATTTATCATTGTCACTGCAATGATTGTATCGTTTTCATTGTTGTTTTCCTTTTTTTACTTAAATAGCATGAAAAATGCTCAAAAACAGTTGTACAACCAAGCGAAATCGCTCGCTACCCAACTGGACGATAAAAACACATTCATTCAATTACATACGAATCAAATTCGTCTAACAAACGGGGAGAACCTTGGGGATGGGATCGGCTTACGCTTGCGGCAAGTTGGCGTTCCGGGCTTTATACGCAATGAACAAAACGCTCCAGACGATTTCGAAAAACAGGCGATTCAAGCGTTTTTATCCCATCCGTCGGCTACCGAATACACAGCGCTAGCCAAAGTAAACGACCGCCTTGTTTATCGATATGTCGAACCGTTGCGCATGGAAGCGGCTTGCCTTGCATGTCACGGTGAACCGCGAGGAGAAAAAGATATGTTCGGCTTTCAAAAAGAAGGACTGAAAATCGGCGATCTCCGTGGAGCAATTACTGTTACTGTCCCTGCTGAACACGTCATTCGCTCCGTGCGAGAAAATACAATCGACTTAGTCATTGGCGGCATCGTCATTATCATCGTACTCGTTTCCATCGTTTTTTTAACGATTCGCCGTACCATCGTCTTGCCAGTCCGAAACATTGTCGATGTATTTCAAAATATTTCAAAAGGCGACTTAACTACCGAAGATGTGATTGTTGCAGGCAATCATGAAATCGCTCTGCTATCGAAGGCAGCAGTTGACATGAAACGTCAATTGCGCTCCCTTATTTTTAAAGTAAAGGAAAGCTCTGAACAAGTAACCGCCTCCTCGCAAGAATTATCTTCCATATCTCATGAAGCGAGCATATTATCAAAAGAAATTTCACAGTTTGTCGATGCGGTTGCCCAACAGGCAAACAACCAATCAATAAAAACCGAATACGCTTCTCAACAAGTTGCGAAGTTAAGCGAACACGTCCAACAAATCGCACACAAAACTTCAATGATGCAAGCACTCGGGCACGAAGCGGAACAAGAATCGATAAACGGAAAACGTTCCGTAGAAAATACGATTACCCAAATTCATGTTATTCGCGATACGGTAAAACATTTGTCCGACATCGTTATCCAATTGTCTGAACGTTCACAGCAAATTAGTACAATCGTTCATATGATTTCAAATATTTCGGAACAGACAAACTTGCTTGCGCTAAATGCTGCTATTGAAGCGTCGCGTGCGGGGGAGCATGGGCGCGGTTTTACCGTCGTTGCTGAAGAAGTACGCAAGCTGGCAGAGCAGTCGGCGCAATCCGCTCGAACGATTACTCAGCTCATTCAACATATTCAAAGCGATATTTCCTCTGTCGTCAAACAAATGGAAGCTGGCTTTCTCGAAGTTCAAAAAGGGGAACAAATCGTTGAAAATACAGGGGAATCATTTGAACGTATTTTATGCGCTTTAAAAACTGTCGTCGATGAAATTACCCAAGTTGCCAATGGGGCAAAACAAATCGCTGAAAGCGCTAACAAAGTCACAGAAGAAATTGATCATATTCGCTTTCAAGCGAAGGAAGGAGCGGCAAGCTCATTTGAGATCGCCACAAACATCGAACGGCAAAATGAATCGGTTCACCTCATCAACCAGTCTGCAAAACAACTTGCAGATTTATCCATGGAACTGCTCTCTTCTGTACAAAATTTTAAAGCATAGGATAAAAGGGGTAATGTAATGCCCCTTTTATCCTAAAACTAAGGAATACGAATATTTTTACAGAAAATCACTTAATTTCTTTAACCTTTCTTCTCCATCGCATGACGCCATCATCGGCCAATGAAGCAAATCGATATCAACAATGTAGCGGGGCCGTTGTTTCGCTTCTTTGTACACTTTTCCGATATACTCCCCGACTAGACCGATCGCCATCAGCTGCAATCCTCCGACAAGCCAAATGGACAGAATAAGCGACGTCCAGCCTGTTTGCGTATGACCCGTCATTTTTAAAAAAAGCACGTATATGGCAAATAAAACGCTGACAAAAAATGAACAAAAACCGAGAAGGGAAACGAACCGAATCGGCATCATGCTAAATGACGTTAATCCATCGAATGCAAAGCGCATCATTTTCATCAACGGATATTTCGTCACTCCCGCTTTCCGCTCTTTTCGGTCATAATATACGGCGGCAGACGGAAAACCAAGAAGGGGCACAACGCCGCGCAAAAACATATTTACTTCGCGAAATTGTTGTAACGCTTCGACGGCGCGCCGGCTCATGAGACGGTAATCCGCATGATTATAAATGAGTTTCACCCCGATGCGATTCATCATGCGGTAAAATGTTTCCGCCGTCCAACGCTTCATATATGAATCAACGTCGCGCTTTCTTCTCACCCCATAAACGATATCATATCCTTCATGAAACTTGCACACAAACTCACGAACAACATATATATCATCTTGCAAATCGGCATCCATCGTTACGATGCAATGCGCCACGTCTTTGACGGCAAACATGCCTGCTAAAAGGGCGTTTTGATGCCCCGCATTGCCCGCAAGTTTTATTCCTTTCACTTCCTCATGTCGCAAACAAGCTTTATAAATGATCGACCACGTCCGATCACGGCTTCCATCATCGACAAATACGATTTTACTTTCCGAAGAAATGAGCTGTTCATCAATGAGCTGTTGCCGCAACGCCCGCAACTGTTCGATCGTCTCTGGCAATATGTCTTCCTCGTTATAACAAGGGACAACGATCGCTAAAATCGTCATGTCGTTTCACTCCTTTCTATTTCGTATAAATAAATCGTCCATGCGGACTCATCGTTTTCAAACGTTCGCAATAGCTTTAGTTTGTTTTTCTTCGCATTGTCAATCGGCAAAGCGGAAAAGACGTATCGCCCACCCATGTCGTACAACACGTTCGTATTGAGCTGCATACGGCGAATGCGTTTGTTTGATTGCTTCGTAAACATATAACGTTTGCCAAGCTCCGCCACAAACACGTAACAACGTCCGCCCCATTCATCGAAATATTCCTTCAGCTTTTTATTTTTGTTTAGCTCGCTCGCAATCACTTTCCGGAATTGGTGTTTGTACGACAGCGGATAAAAATTGTTGTACGTATCTAACGTGTAAAAGCCGTTATATTGAGCGATCGCTGGGTGAATGCCGATGCTGACGACCCGATACGTATGAACAGGCTTTTGAATATATTGTTTGATGTCTTGAAATTGCTTTTCGGCATAAAACGCCCGAAACGTTGGCTTGTCGCGATAAACGATTTGTTCATGAAACAACAGCGCCACAACAAGCTGCGCAAAAAGCGCAAACGAAACGATACGCCCATCCCATGCGCGCCAAATGATGCGAAGCGACAATGCAAACAGCACGTAAATGACCATCGGACGTAAAAAATGATAGCGCGCAAAGTTAAATCGGTCTAAAAACGGAAATGCCTCCGTCGCAGGAAGCCATCCTTTATAAAACCAAAACGCATACCAAAGCGATAGCGCAAAATTAAGTACATGAAGCTGCCAAAACAGCCGCTCTTGTTGCCACCATTTTTTTCTCCATACGATATATAATGCGATGAACGTAATCGGTAAAATAATGAGCGTATGAATCGTCATCACATGCGTATGACCGAGTATGTAGTTTTTTAATGTTAATCGAAGCGAGCGCCATAACGACAGACGGGCATGGAAATATTCATCACGACTCGTCGGTTCGGTCGAAAATAAAAACGAATGAACGAGCCGATATTCCACCGCCAAATAAAGAGCAGTCATATATACGAGCGCCAACAATAACGGGATGTTCGGACGACGGCGCCACGCATCAACGATCCAAAACAAAAACATCGCGCTTAAAAAAAAGAAAAAGCCGAGCACAAAGCTAGAATAGAGCGGCAACAAAGTAAGGACGACATAGTTTTTCAACGAGCGATCACCAGCGCGAATGTTCAGTAGCGCCCAAAGCGCTAGCGGCATGCCGAGCGTGCTAAGCATCCCCGATGGCCAAAACGGTGTCAATGCAAACGCAAGCGCCACTCCGACACGAATCCACTCCTCTGTCTTTTCTTTTTCCTTAATCACGTGCGTGTTCAACAATACATACATGCCGATGAATGCAAAAACGCGCGTCATCAGCTGGCTCAGTCCGTATGCATAGACGGGTGGAAAAAGGGCGTGAAGCCAGACGATGCCGCTAAATTCTGTTCCGTATGCGTTGCGCGGCAACCCGTTTATCACTTGCGGAATCGTCGCATGAACGGAGCCGAACAGCTCGCCGCTTCGTACGAGCACACGATACCAAGCGATGTTCGAATCTAAATTGTCGTGTACGCGCATGTGAACATCTTCCCCAAGCACGAAATAAGGCAATGCGTGTAAAAAAATGATGATGAATCCAAATGCGAACAATCTCATAACGCCCCTCCATTCCCCATTATTTTTTAACAACAAATGAAAAATATGCATAAGAAAAGCCTAAGCTATACAAGCTCAGGCCAAAGTTGTTTACAAAATTTGCGAATGAGACGGGGAACGAGATGATCGCGCCGATAAACGAGCGTATGAACGAGCTGCTTCCTTTCTTCTTCCGTAATCTCCCAATCTTCTGGCATATGTTTCGTCATCTCTTCAAGTAAAAGCGCTGGCATCGTTTGTATGATGGCGATTGCTTGTTCGAACTGTTCCACCGTCGTAAACGACGCCATCATGCGATGTGTTTTGCTATCGATGAGCGTTTGCGGCAACTGTTTTAATTGTTCAACCGTCCATGCCGAACAACCGCATATGTCGGCATGATCGATGATCCATAACGTTTGTCTTTCCTCTCTTTGCTCGATAATGACATTTTTTCTCGTCCGATCGCGATTGTACAACCAATAGTCGAAAACGATGACGCTTGCCAATTGCCATCCATTTTCAACATGTTCGATCGTCGTTTCGTGGGCGTTTTTCCCTTCGATATATGCGCTCGCAAATTGCGTTTTTGTTTTTATAACGGTCGTATCGTCTGGAATAGGCAAAAGCGTATGGGGCAAAGAAACGAGACGGGCGTGTGGGATTGGAAGGTTCATATATTTTGCGATTTGATAGGCAAACCACTCGTTTATGAGTGCCTTCGGTTTTTTCGCATCATAACATTTCACGACATATCGTTTGCCATCGTCAAAAGTGACAAGATGGGAATTATGTTTATGTTGCGCAAATGTCCGTTCATACTTCATGTATATCCCCCACAATGTTGTGTAATAAGTCGACATACGTTTGGGCGCAACGTTCGATCGTAAATCGGTTGAGCACATGCCCCCTGCCAGCTTCAGCATATTGTTGTTTGTCGTCCAACACTTCAGCGATCGCACGAACTGCACCGCGCGTATGATGCTCGCGAAATAAATATCCTGTTTTTCCGTGAACGATAATTTCCGGCATTGCCGATACGCGCGGGGCAACGACTGGCACGCCGCACGCCATCGCTTCAATAAATGTATTTCCGAACGATTCGACTTTTGTCGTCGCTAATAAACAGCCGCCCGATTGACGAATTTTCGCATACATATGAGGCATTTGTTGATACGGCACAACGGGAAACCATTTCACAAATGATGTCAGCTGTTTTTCCTTCCATTCCGTTTCAAACGCTTCTTTATCTACGCTATGTTGTCCGCCAATGACCCAACATTCCACATCATCGCGCTCTTTTTGCAACAAAGAGGCGATTCGTAAAAACGCACGCCAATTTTTACGCCCATCTAACCGTCCGACGTACGCAACAATTTTTTTATTCGGGACATCATCGCACTCCATCGGGCGAAAAAAAGAAGCATCTAATCCGTTATAAATGACGGTAATCGGTGCTCGTTCATCGCTCAAAACGGAAAGAAGACGTTTTTGATAAAAAGACGGAACGATAAATTGACGCGGTGGAATTTTTTCAATCCCTTGTAAATTTCGTTTCAATTTCAACAATTCCGGTGTGCGCGCCTCGACAATGATCGGTCCGCGATACCCGACATCGCTTAACCAATCGTACGCTTGGCTCGTATCGACGACGATGATCGCATCATATCGTTTTCGCAATAAATCGTATATGTCGCTTTTCTTTTTCATAACGTAGACATTTGCGACGTCTTCCATCATATGCATGCCGCCAAGATCTTTCGTATATAAAAAATCGGTTGTGATGCCATGCTTTTTAAAATACAACGCCCGATTGCGCCAACCCGCATTCACCCCGCCAACCGTCAACAACCGCCAAATGACTAAAATGTTCACACCTCAGCCCCCTTCATCGCATGCTCTTTTATTACTGTATGTGTCAAAGGCTTGTCGCTTGTTAAAATAAAAAAACGAACAGTGCCAAGGCACTATTCGCCATGTTTCAATTCCTCATAGGTACGATACAAACTGACGGTCAAATTATCGGTGTAAAACGATTCCAAGTATTAGTTTCAATTCCTCATAGGTACGATACAAACATTAGAAAACCGAAACAAACTATACAACAAATTCGATAGTTTCAATTCCTCATAGGTACGATACAAACTAATCCTACTAACATAAAAGAACCATACGTCGGTTTAGTTTCAATTCCTCATAGGTACGATACAAACTAATCCTACTAACATAAAAGAACCATACGTCGGTTTAGTTTCAATTCCTCATAGGTACGATACAAACCCTTTGCCCAATTATAGAATACCACAAAGGGGGAAAGTTTCAATTCCTCATAGGTACGATACAAACCCTTGAAGGAATATAGAAAGAACACAATCGGAGATGGTTTCAATTCCTCATAGGTACGATACAAACCCCTAAAAAGTGTTGATATATCAACACATGGAAAAGCTATACAACGTCATTGTACATCAGTTCGAAAATTCAGTCAATAGTCTTTATCGCTTGATGCGTCTGAAAAAGTGACAAAAATTAAATTGTCGTCGATCCCCCGGGATTTTTGCAAGATTGGAGGTCGACGACGGTTGTGAATCATTGAACAAAATTATTTGATTTCGTTGTTGCGATCATGACACCATACACGCTCGGGTGAAAATGAACGAGCTCGACATGTGCAAATGCCGCTTTCGCCTCATCCATCAGTTGTTGCGACGGAATGCGCTCATGAATCGGTGGACCCATGTCACTTTCAACCGCTTCCCAATCAATCAATAGAAACGCACCGTTCGGTTTCATGATGCGGGCGATTTCCGCAAACACCGCTTCCCGATCGGCTACTTCATGCAAAACAAACGCCATCAGCCCGTGATCAACCGATTGCGATGGAATCGTTGTTGCCGTCACATCGCTTAGGATGTAAGAAATGTTTTCTACCCCTTCTTTTTCTGCGTGTTGCTGGAGTAAATCGAGCATTTCTTGTTGTACATCAACGGCATATACTGTTTTTGCCACTTTCGCTATCGGGACAGTAAAATAGCCGTTCCCTGCCCCTAAATCTGCCACGACATCCCGTTCGCTAATGTGCAATAACGAAACGACTTCCTCTGGAGCAATCAGCTCTCTCCTTTTCGGATTCAACAACTTCTCTGCTTTAGAATGATGAAATCGATGCCCTGCCATGAATCATCCGTCCTTTTCTTTTTTATACTTACATACGTATTTTACCCTTTTTTTCGATGTTTGTCGTCTGAACAACAAGTCAAAAAAAGAGCTTCATTTATTGAATGGAAAATGAGCTCCCTTACGACACGGTATTTTGTCTTGATTCATAATTATTCTTGATTCGTTCAACCCAATACGCTTCATCGTAATGGTAAACATAATTCGGATCCTCTACCATTCGTTCTAACATTCCTGAATTCAAAAGAATAATCGAAGCACGGTCACCGAAATGTTGTTTTAATCTGTTCTGAATTTCTAAAATAAATTCGAGATCAAGTTCATCAAGGGGATATTCTAAAAGTTTCAATGATATGCACCTTCTTATGAAGTACGTATGCCAAAGCTCCCTCAATATGCAAAGAAAGTTGATTTACAATGTTTCCTCTCGGCAGTATATGTCGCTTAAACTCTAATAACGATATTCCATTTCTTTTCACTTTTCGTAAAACAATTTAACAACCCTCTCTCCCCTTGAATGCATGATAACATGTTGCAATATTCAACAAAAATCAAACAAATCCTTTTTATTCATTGCTTTCATGAATCGAAATGAATTTTTAGTTCTATACTCATCTTTTCATTTCCTACTCTCAACTTGCCAAAATTTATAGTAAAAAGAAGGCATGTTCCCCTCCCTATGACAGAAGTTGAAAACATAAAAAAAGCCAGCGTGTTAAGCGCTGACTTTTTTATGCCGATGTTTTTGTCGGGAAATGGCCATTTTTTTCATCCGTTCGTACGTATGTTTTTTGAACATGCGGAGACGTCATAAGAGAAATCATCGCCCCATAGTCTACCGCAAAGCGAATGAAGTCGCCGACTTGAATGTCGGTGTACGTAGCGTCAACAATAATATGGTCGCTGCTTGAGCCAATGATTTGAACAGGATGTAGTGGCGTCAATCCGCTCACGTACACATCTTGGCGGCCGATGCCGACAAT
The DNA here is from genome assembly GCF_000836725.1 of Anoxybacillus thermarum. Lineage (GTDB taxonomy): Bacteria > Bacillota > Bacilli > Bacillales > Anoxybacillaceae > Anoxybacillus > Anoxybacillus thermarum. Next base: position 11,617 of record NZ_JXTH01000033.1, read on the forward strand.
GGCGCGCTTCATCATTCCTCGTTCTTGAAATATCGGCGTTTCCCCAAAGGCATTGCGGCTTTGTACACCGTACGGGACAGATGGCTTCGTTTTCACTTCGATCACTTCCGCGACGAGACAAAACGCATCTTGATATAAATGAGGAATAGCCGCACCGCGAATCGTTTCTCGTCCTAAAAAAATGGATTCGCCAAATCGGAGATGGTTAATGCAACCGACATCTTTCGTTTGTTTTAACCAATAATAGTTCGCGGAGTTGCCACCAGATACGTACGGTAAAAACAACGCATACTGTTTTTGAATATGTTTCGCAAGTGACGAAAGCTCATGCATTTTTTGATCCGTCGGAATAACGCCACCAAAACAGGCGAAATTTGCGCCGATGCCGACAATTTGAATATTTGGCAACGAACGTATTTGTTCAATAAATGACGGGACGTCTTTCGGCATAATCCCTTCGCGCAAGTCGCCCATTTCAACCATAATAATAATGGCATGCGTTTTATTTTGCTTGACCGCCTCCGCCGAAATCGCACGCACGACGTCGATTTCTGATTGGACGCTCACATCGACATATTGAACAACTTTATTTACTTCACTTAATGCAGGTGTACGAATGAGCATATACGTTGCTGGAATGTGCGCCGATTTTAATTTTGCGATCCGTTCAACTTTCGTATCCGCTAAACTCGTCAAACCGCTCTCGACAAGGGTGCGAGCAATTTGTACATCTCCGCCTACCCCTTTGACGACAGCTGTCATTTGTATTCCTTTTTCTTCACACCATTTTTTCAACGTGACAGCATTATGACGGATTTTTCGCAAGTCAATTTCGACTTTCGCCGTCATGACACCGCCACCTCGCGTTTTTGTAACGCTGGGAAATAGTCGATGAGGCGTGCGACAACTTTGTCTGCGCCGTATTTCAGCACGTCTGTTACAGGCATGTGGAATGTTCGTTCATATTCGTCAATCGTTCGCTTCAGTTCGTCATCTGTCATTCCTTCATGATTTAACGTGATCGCAACGACTTTTGTTTTTCCGAAATGTTCAATTAATGCAATTTCACTTTCGACCGTAGGCATTTCGACAAACGGGAAATCGCCCAACACTTTTCGCTTCGGCGGATGCTGCAAAATGACTGCTTGTGGCCGCGCCCCTTTTAAAATGCCAGCCGAGCTGACGTAAGCTGGATGGCTTAACGCCCCTTGTCCCTCTACAATAATGATGTCGGGTTTTTCCGTTTCGTACGCACGCACAATTTCTCGTTCGAGTTCACCGATCATATATTGAAGCGGAAACGCATCCATCGCAAATCCGTACGAAGCACCTTGAATTAAGCCTGTTTGTCCTGTCGCAACAAACGCCGCTTTATAGCCACGATGTTGCATTTCTTTCGCGATAATCATCGCGGTCGTTCGTTTTCCGCACGCCCCATCTGTTCCGAGCACCGCCACAACGGGCGCTTTCACTTGCAAAATGCGTCCCGTAAATAACGTCCATTCTTTTTTCGGACGCGGTTTGCGAATATCGCGAATCGTTACTCCACAACGTTTGGCGATTGTCATCATTTCTTCGTCTTCTGTTAAAAACTCTTGAAGTGGGTTAATGATATGCATGCCTGCTTCCATCGCTTCGATCACGACTTGTCGTTCTTCTTTTTTGAGAAAAGCGTTCGCTGGAGCAATTCCTAAGATGAAGTAGTTCGGTTTTTCTTTTGCGGAGGCCATTGCATCTTGAAGGTTTTTACAAATCGGAATGCCATTTTTCTTTTGATCAAGCACTTCTCCCGCATCTTGACCAGCTTTTGTCGAATCAATAACCGCCACGATTTCATACAGTCCAGAATCGCGCACAAGTCCATTCGCTGTTTTTCCATCCATGGAACCAAATTGATTTTCACAATATACAATGGCGTATTTCTTCACAAGAAATCCCTCCATTTCGTTGTGAAATCAATATCCCCATGAAAAAAAAACATCTCGCTTTACCGAAATCGGAAAGAAAGATGTTCCCTGCTTTAATAATTATATCAAATTTTGAATAAAAAGTAAAATACATCACTTGTCCAAAAGAAGGTTGTTCTCCATGCATTTTTCATAGGTATGGTACAAACCGCATAAGTGGAAGCTCTCGTCAGACCAAAGACAGTTTCAATTCCTCATAGGTACGATACAAACAAATGTGGGAAATTCAATTAGAACATCGCATCGACGTTTCAATTCCTCATAGGTACGATACAAACCATAAGCACATCATTTGCTGGGAAGGACATGGAAGTTAGTGTTTCAATTCCTCATAGGTACGATACAAACCCTAAAAAGTGTTGATATATCAACACATGGAAAATGTATACAGTTTCATTATACAACCATCCGAAAATTCAGTCAATGGTCTTTATCGCTTGATGCGTCTGAAAAAGTGACAAAAATCAAATTGTCGTCGATCCCCCGAGGTTTTTGCAAGATTGGAGGTCGACGACGGTTGTGAAATGATGAACAAATCCATAAGCATGCTGTTTTTATCAGTGAATCGGAAGGCGAATGACAAACGTCGTTCCTTGTTCCGATTGAGCAAAACATGTTTCATTCCCAATACAATGAGCACTGCTAAATGTAGCGAAGAATGAAATGATGTTCCACTTCCATTTGGAGGAATTTTAATGTCGTAATAATTGAGAATAACTATCCCGACTGCCAACAACACGATAAAAAAGTTCGCTCGGGATTAAAGGAAGAAGAATAAAAAAGAAGTCCGCTGAAACAAACAATCGAGGTATATGATGATATAAGTTGTTTCCTCCATAAAACCTCTTTTCACATCCGTTCTAGAGCTTCACTCTATCGTTCTATTTCAAACACGACAAAGAAGCAACGGAAGCTTATGCCTTAAAAAAACATGGCGCAATGGCGCCATGCTTTTTACCTAAACATCATATCGTCCTTACGAGCGACGCCTGTTTTGTATGCGGCTTTCATGACAGCTTCGCGCACGCGTTCAGCCACTTTGTTGTTAAAGACGCTCGGGATAATGTATGTTTCGCTTAATTCTTCTTCTGTAACGACAGAAGCGATCGCTTCGGCTGCTGCTAGCTTCATTTCTTCGTTAATTTCGATGGCGCGGCAGTCTAACGCGCCGCGGAAAATACCTGGGAAGCAAAGGACGTTATTAATTTGGTTCGGATAGTCTGAACGCCCTGTCGCCATGACGCGAACGTACGGTTCGGCAAGCTCTGGATCAATTTCTGGAACTGGGTTTGCCATCGCAAAAACGATCGGATCTTTCGCCATTTTTTTCACATCTTCTACCGTTAAAATGCCTGGTGCGGATACACCAATAAATACGTCCGCCCCAGCGATAACGTCTGAAAGCGTTCCGCTTATATTTTCCGGATTCGTCATGTTTGCATATTCGTTCCAATACGGATTGTCATATTGTACGCCGCGATGAATCGCCCCTTGACGATCAACACCGATAATGTTTTTCACACCCGCTGCTAACAATATTTTTGTGCAGGCGATGCCTGCCGCGCCGATGCCTGTTAATACGACTTTAATGTCTTCAATCTTTTTATCTACAATTTTTAACGCATTTAACAACCCTGCAAGCAAGACGACCGCTGTTCCATGTTGGTCATCGTGGAAGACAGGAATGTCGAGCTCTTGTTTGAGCCGTTCTTCAATTTCAAAACAACGTGGTGCCGCGATATCTTCTAAATTAATGCCGCCAAACGCCGGGGCGATCGCTTTGACGATTTGCACAATTTCTTCCGTATCTTTCGTATCTAAACAAATCGGAAACGCATCGACGCCCGCGAGTTGTTTAAACAACATCGCTTTTCCTTCCATGACCGGCATCGCCGCATACGGTCCAATGTCACCAAGTCCTAATACTGCCGTTCCGTCTGAAATGACCGCCACCGTATTTCGTTTAATCGTTAACGAATACGCTTTTGTTGGATCTTCGGCAATCGCCGTACATATGCGCGCCACTCCCGGCGTATATACGCGCGCCAAATCGTCACGCGTTTTAATCGGAATTTTCGATTTCACTTCAATTTTTCCGCCGATATGCATTAAAAACGTGCGGTCAGAGACGTGAATGACTTTTACACCTGTCGTTTTCCGCAACGTATCGACAACGACGTCCGCATGCTTCGAATCAAGAACGCTCACCGTAATATCGCGCACTGTATGCGTTTTGCTTGAGGAAATGACGTCAATGCCGACAATATCTCCACCAGCTTGTCCAATTGCGGTGGCAATGTCGCTAAAAGAGACGACGTTTTTCGCAAATTGTAATCGAATCGTAATGTGCATGTTTGCTCCGCTTGACATGTTGTACCCTTCCTTTTCTCTATCGCTTCATGTTATTTTCCTGCAATGCCCGGACTTGTCATGGCATACGGGTCTAAAATATCATGTAATTGCTTTTCATTCAACAAATTGTACTCCAAGCATAGCTCGCGCACCGATTTTCCGGTACGAAGCGCTTCTTTTGCGATGCGTGATGCCGCTTCATAGCCGATGTACGGATTGACCGCTGTAATGACGCCGATACTGTTTTCGACATGTTTTTTTAATCTTTCCTCATTCGCTTCAATGCCGGCTAAGCAGTAGTCGGTAAACACGCGAAACACGCTGTTCATCATATGAAGCGACTGAAGCAAATTAAACACAAGCACAGGCTCCATGACATTTAACTCGAGCTGCCCTGCTTCTGACGCTAAACAAATCGTATGATCGTTTCCGATCACTTGAAACGCCACTTGATTGACGGCTTCCGCCATGACCGGATTCACTTTTCCCGGCATAATGGACGAACCCGGTTGCCGAGCAGGCAATGTAATTTCCCCAAGCCCTGCGCGCGGACCGGACGCCATGAGACGAAGATCGTTAGCGATTTTCGACATGTTGATCATACATATTTTTAAGGCAGCCGACACTTCTGTATACGCATCTGTATTTTGTGTTGCGTCAACGAGATGTTCCGCGCGCACAAGCGGCAACCCTGTCAAACGAACGAGATGAAAAATGACGCGCTCAATATAGACCGGATCGGCATTTAATCCTGTACCTACCGCCGTTGCGCCGATATTCACTTCGTATACATGTTGGCGCGACTGCGCAATGCGCTCCATATCGCGCTTTACGACGCGGCGGTATGCTTCAAATTCTTGCCCAAGCCGAATCGGAACGGCATCTTGTAAATGCGTCCGTCCCATTTTAATGACGTGGTCAAACTGTTTCGCTTTATCGGCAAACGTATCGTGCATATGTTCCATCGTTTGAAGCAATTCGTTCACCATGTTTAACACCGCGATATGAATGGCCGTCGGAAACACGTCGTTTGTCGATTGTGACATGTTGACGTGCGTATTTGGACTAATGATATGGTAACTTCCTTTTTTCTCTCCTAACCATTCAAGTGCGCGATTCGCGATCACTTCGTTTGTGTTCATGTTGATCGACGTTCCTGCCCCGCCTTGAATCGGGTCGACGATAAACTGATCGTGCCATTGTCCTGCGATCACTTCTTCTGCCGCTTTGACAATCGCTTGACCAATGCGCACATCGAGCTGCCCCGTCTCCATATTCGCGAGCGCCGCCGCTTTTTTTACGATCGCCATCGCTTGAATAAGTTCGCGATGCAATCGATACCCTGTAATCGGGAAGTTTTCTGCCGCGCGCATCGTTTGAATGCCGTAATATGCGCCGGATGGAATTTCTTTTTCGCCAAGCAAATCTCGTTCAATTCGTACTGCTTTCGTTTGCAACATCTATGCATCCCAACTTTCTTCATGTTTTTCTGTTATGTCATTTGCGATTGGCGTTTCCATCATGTTTTTTATCTCAAGCAAATTCGTCGTTTTTCCTAGCGCCCACATCAACTTCGGCACGATCGCTTCCGTATTCATATCGCCGGATAAAATGACCGTATTTTGCGCCACTTTTCTCCCGACTTCGTATAACGTTAAGTCTTCCCCTTCTTCTAAACATTGCGTCGTAATAACGACGGCCATGCCGTCATCAATGAGTTCTTTTATTTTCGGCAACAAATTGCGCCCTTGAAACGGCACGCCGCCGCTTCCGAAGCTTTCGATAATAACACCGCGATATAAATGGCGAATGTAATCAAATATTTCTGGCTTTGTGCCCGGATAAAGCTTTAACAAAAACACATCCGGACAAAGCGACGAATCAAACTGCACGTGCCCATTTGGCTTTTGTAGCTCGTATTGATAATGAATCGTTTCCCCGTGAATATAGGCGACGTACGGATGGTTAATGCTTTCAAATGCGTCATAACTTTTCGTCCGCATTTTTACCGCTCTCGTTCCTAAAATGACGCGCCCATCGAAGACGACAAATACCCCGCCGACGTCTTCGCATGCAAAACGAAGCGCATCGCGTATATTTTTTTTCGCATCTGTTTTCGGAAAACCGATCGGCACTTGTGAGCCTGTCAACACGATCGGTTTGTTGCTGTTTTGGATCATATATGATAACGCGGCTGCCGTATAAGCCATCGTATCTGTTCCATGCGTGACGACGAAACCGTCATATTGGTCGTAATGTGTATAAATCGCCTGAGCAATATCGCGCCAATGTTCTGGCTGCATGTTTGTGCTGTCGATGTTCATTAAAATTTGGCTATGTAGCCGATACGGCTGATTGTCGATCGTAATGTAGCTCGTCAATTCTTCTGCCGTCAGCTTTGGTGTCAACCCTTCTTCACTTGGCACAGAAGCAATCGTGCCGCCTGTCGCAAGCAACAAAATGTTTTTCATTATCGTCACCCCAAATATGGCGATTTTAAGTCATCTATTGTATTCTTTGTGTCATGTAGTGTAAACTATAAATAAAATTGTTCGCGTTTCGCGTACATCCATTTCAATTATATTCAGAAAAGAGGAAAATAACAAGTGTTTTTATTCGTTTCGCAAACAGCAAAAGGGGGAGAAGAAAGATGATTTCAAAACGATTATCGGAGTTACGGAAAAAGAAACAATGGTCGTTGCAATATATTGCCGATCAACTCAATATCGCAAAAAGTACATATGCAGGCTATGAATCGGGATATCGTCAACCGTCGTTAGAAGCCGTCAAAGAACTCGCCATTTTATTTGGCACAACAACGGATTATTTGCTTGGGGCAACGGATGAAGAACAACCGACCATTGAGCTGACGAATGCGGCGTTTCATATGACGGTCGATGGAGAAACAGTTACGGAAGACGAAATCGTTTGGCTTATTGCTTTTCTTCGCGCAAAACGCGACATCGAAAAAAAGAAATAGGCGCATGAAACGCCTATCCGACCACATAAGCAACATCGCGCATCAATTGTTCAACGGAGGCATACGGCCGATCCAACTGCAACATGCGCCGCAACACATGGCGCGCCTCTTTTGACAAGGAAAGTTCGTCTTCCCAGCTGTTCTCTTTATCCGCTGTCGGTTCATAAGAAGAATACAATAAAAACAATAAAAAATGACCGAGGGCATATATGTCGCTTTTTACATCAATGTTTCGCCTTAGCCGCTGTTCAAGTGTAAACAGCCGTTCATTTTTTTCATATAAAAAGCGCGCAAGTCCAAAATCGAGTACATATACAACCCCGTTGCGAAAAACGATATTCGGGATGCGCAAATCGCGATGTACAATGCCGTGCGCGTGAATGTATTGCACGACACGTAACACATCCGCCAATAACGAAAACGCTTCTTTTTCATCGTACGTTTTATTTTTTTGAAAAATAAGCGTCTCGATCGTATCTCCATCGATATACTCCATCACTAAATGCGGAGTACCACGCACATCAAATGAATTATATAACTTCGGAATTTGTGGATGATTGAGCTTTTTTAAGATATGCGCTTCTCGTTCAAACGATGCCCGCCGTTTCTTTGTTTTCGTCCGCTTCATTTGTTTTAAAACGACGAGCTCATTCGTTTGTTCATCACGTGCCACGTACGCCACACCATAGCTGCCTTCTCCAAGCCGCGCTTCAATCGTGTATCGCCCGTTTACGACCGTTCCTTCCCGATACGGCTTTTCAATAAAAATCATGAACTGCCAAAAAAGCTAGAAAATACGCTATGGCTACGATGCTTCTTTTTATAATGTTTATAGCCGTATTGCGACGGATGGCGATGCGGACGGTACGTATAACGGTCGCTGCTGCTGTAACGATGCTTGTGCATATTTTTGTGTAAAAGCATCTCAAGCAATTTTTTCAACATGGTTATCATCCCCTTCATAACGGATAGCTTACTATACGGAAAAATAAGAAAAAAGTTTCATATTTAAAGTATATCCTTGCGAAATAGAAAAAATTTTAAGAAAATACATAAGAAGGGGGAATGCACATGTTTCGAGATGGGATAAAATCAGGAGTAGCTATTGCGATCGGATATGCGCCTGTTGCGCTGACGTTCGGTTTATTAGCGAAATCAACAGGGCTGTCGCTTATGGACACGACGCTTATGAGCATGATTGTATTTGCAGGGGCGGCGCAATACATTTCGCTCAATTTACTATCTCTTGGCACCGGTCCGTTTGAAATCATTTTAACGACGTTTATTTTAAACATTCGGCATTTTTTAATGTCGGCGTCGCTCAATGAAAAAGCAGAAAACGATTCGCTATGGAAAAAAGCGCTATACGCATTCGGCATTACGGACGAAACGTTTTCGGTCGCCGCCATGAAAGAAGGAACGATCTCTGCTTCGTATATGTTCGGACTCATTTTCATTTCCTACAGCAGTTGGGTCGTCCATTCGGCAATCGGACATATCGTTGGCGCGCACTTGCCCGAAAATGTACAAGTAAGCTTATCCGTTGCCCTTTATGCGATGTTTATCAGCTTGTTAGTTCCTGCCGTCAAAACAGAACGGAAAGCGCTATGGCTCGCCGTTTGCGCCGGTGCCATCAACTGCGTGCTTTTATTATGGCTTCACGTCCCGAAAGGATGGGCGATCGTCATCTCTACAATCATTTCCGCTATATGTATTCAATGGGTTGTAGAAAAAGGAAAGGAGACGGAATATGCACAGTAACATTTTTCTCATCATTCTTGGCATGGGGCTTGTGACATACATTCCGCGCATGTTGCCATTGACGCTATTTCATCGCATCGAATTGCCGCCGTTTTGGCGCGGTGTATTGCGAAACGTTCCATACGCCACGCTCGGCGCTTTAATTATTCCGGGTATTTTTCTCATTCAAGACGATCCGGTATTTGGCATCCTCGGCTTTGTTAGTGCCGTAATTGCCTCATGGCTCGGCGCGAACGTCATGATCGTCGTGTTCGTATCTGTCCTTGTGTTAACCGTATATACGATGGTGTAATAGTGAAAAGTCAGCGTGTGATCCGCTGACTTTTTCCCGCTGTCGCTCTTTTCATTACTTTCGTTTCCAAACAAATTGCAAAACAAGCAAAATCACAAAGCTGCCAAGACCGATCACATCTGACCAAACAGTCGGGTTAATGAGCATCACACCGGCGCCAACCGCAACGACTCGCTCAATCCAATGCAAACTGCGCATCCAATATCCAACCATCCCTGCACCGATGGCAATCATTCCTGTAACGGCCGTGAAGATGACCCAAAGCAATTCCGTTATAGTTGTATCAATCATAAGCAGCTGTGGGGATAAGACGAACATGTACGGAATAATGAACGCCGCAATCGCCAACTTCGCCGATTGAACTCCGGTGCGAATCGGCTCCCCACCTGATACACCAGCAGCGGCAAAAGCCGCGAGCGCCACCGGAGGAGTAATATCTGCAATAATCCCAAAGTAAAACACGAATAAATGAGCCGATAAATCAGGAACACCAAGCAAAATAATGGCTGGCGCAGCAATCGTTGACGTAATGACGTAGTTCGCGGTTGTTGGCGATCCCATTCCTAAAACGATCGCCGCAATCATCGTTAAAAATAACGTTGGCAATAAATGCCCCCCTGCAATATCAAGCAATCCGTTTGCGAGCTTTAACCCTAATCCTGTTTTCGTCACGATGCCGACAATAATTCCGGCAGCTGCAGTAGCGGCAGCGACCCCTAACGCTGTCCGCGCTCCGTCTACAAGCGCATAAACGATATCGACAAGTTTCATATTCGAGTCGCGGTTTATAAATCCGACGACGATGGCGATGGCGATGGAATATAACGCCGCATGCGTAACAGTCACACCAGCCGTCAATAAGACGATGACCGCAATAATCGGAATAAGCAAATAAATTTTCTTAAACACTTCTTTTCGATTTGGCATTTCTTCTTTTGACAGTCCACTTAAACCGATGCGCTTCGCTTCAAAGTGCGTCATAATCCAAATGCCTGCGAAATATAAGACGGCTGGAATCGCAGCTGCCTTTGCGATATCCCAATAAGTGAGCCCGCCACCGATAAACTCGACCATAAGAAACGCTGCCGCTCCCATAATTGGCGGCATCAACTGCCCACCTGTTGACGCTGCAGCCTCGACCGCTCCGGCAAACTCTTTTTTATAGCCGAGCTTTTTCATCATCGGAATTGTAAAAGATCCTGACGTCACAACGTTTGCGACAGAACTTCCGCTAATCGTTCCTTGTAGCGCACTAGAGAAGATGGCTACTTTTGCCGGACCTCCTGTGCTTCGACCGGCAATCGCCACTGCTAAATCGTTGAAATATTGCCCAACACCTGTTTTCACGAGAAACGAACCGAACAATAAGAAGAGGAAAATAAATGTCGACGATACACCTAATGGCGTTCCTAAAATTCCTTCCGTCGTAAAAAACATCGTTTGCACGAGACGTTGCAAGCTCAAACCGCTATGACGCAAAAAGCCCGGCATCATTTCGCCAAAGTAACCGTACGATAAAAATAAAATAGCGATAATGGTAATCGGCAAACCAACCGCGCGACGCGTCGCCTCTAACACAAGCAAAACTGCCAAAACGCCTGTGTAAAAATCTTGATCAGATAGCATGCCGACACGCATGACGATCTTATCAATATGAAGCGGCCAATATAAACCGACGTAAATGCTTAATAAAGCGAGCACGATGTCGTACCATGCTACTTGAAGTTTTCCGCTCTTTCTTTTTCCGCGCCGAGCAGGAAATAAAAGAAAGATGAGGGCTAACGCAAATCCTAAGTGAACGGAACGTTGAATTTGCGCAGTAAAGACGCCAAAAATAGCCGTATACAACTGAAACAACGAAAAAGCTAACAATCCCACAAACACAACTTTTTGAAAAACCCCTGTCAATTTGCGCGTATTCGATTCGGGATCGTATTTTTCTAGTATTTTTTGTTGTTCTTCAGCTGATAATACGTCAACTTTTTCATTCGTCAATGATGTTCACTCCTTTCAACTGCTGCCATAAACTGATTCGAGTTGGAACGATTCTCACCCACTTGCCATAACCGATCTTCTCACCGAGCACAATTTCTTTTCCTTTGTAGATGAGGCGATGATTAGCCCGAACTTGGCCAATGCGGAGATCAATCGTTTGAAAGCGACGGTTCATATTTGTAATGACGTACTTCCCGTCTCTTCGTTCGAACACTTCATTTCCTTCCGCATTCGCTGGCATTCCAACCGCAAAGTTCTCATACATCAACTCTGTAAGTACGAGTTCTTTTTCGAATATCGTATATGTTTCGACAACATCGGTGAAATGAATCGAATGTGTATAAACGATTTGAAACGTTTGCGATTCAGCGATCGGAAAAAATGCGATGAGACGATCGGAATCTTCGAAATAAAACGCAATTACTTGCTTATAAGGAAAGAAGAACAAGCAAGCAAGGATGATGAACAGGGGCAAAAAAAAGAAACGTTTCAGCAAAGACATCACCATTCACCTTTAAACAAAACGAAACGATAGACCGAGCAACGTCGGTCTATCATCACATTTCGTTATTTTACGCCTTTTTCAGCAAAGTATTTTTCCGCTCCTGGATGCAACGGAATGTTACCGATGCCATCGAGCGCTGTTTCAGCTTTAATTAACTTTCCTTTCGCATGCGTAATTTTATCTGTATTTTCAAAAATAGCTTTTGTAATATTGTATACTGTCTCTTCATCTAAGTCTTTGCGAACGACAAGCATCGCTTTAACTGCTACAGTTGTAACGTCTGAATCAATTCCATACGTACCAGCAGGAATTGTATCTTCCGCGTAGAACGGATATTTTTCAATCAATTGTTTCACTTTCTCAGCAGAAATCGGTACAATCTTCACTTCTTTTTGAGCAGCTAACGCTTCAACTGCACCTGTTGGCGTACCAGCTGTAACGAACGCCGCATCGATGCTGCCTGATTGAATGCCGTCGACAGACTCATCAAAAGATAAGTTTTGTACTTTAATGTCGTTTAAAGAAATGCCGTGAATTTCTAAAATTTGTTGTGCGTTTGCGCTAACTCCAGAACCTGGCGCACCGATGGATACTGTTTTTCCTTTTAAATCTTCAACTGATTCGATGCCGCTGTCTTTTGTCGTTACGATTTGAACGGTTTCTGGATAAAGCGTACCGATCGCTTGTACGTTTTCTACTTTATTTCCTTCAAACATTAATTCCCCATTCAATGCGTAAGAGGCGATATCCGTTTGTGCAAACGCCATCTCCGCTTCTCCTTGTTTTAACGTGTTCATATTTTCCGCAGAAGCACCTGAAGATTGTGCGTTCGCGTTAATTCCTGTCTCCTCTTGAATGATGCTCGCCATCGCTCCACCGAGCGGATAATATGTACCACCTGTACCACCTGTTAAAATGCTAATGCTTTTGACTTTCTCTTTCTCTCCTCCGCTACTTCCTTGCTCGTTCCCCCCGTTACATGCCGTGACAATCATTGTAAACGCTAACAACACGACAAACAACATACTACTACGTAACTTTCTCATCATAACCACCCCTTCTTTTCTATTTCAAAAGTCACAGCACTATCATATCATAAACTACTAGAAACATGTCAAATCATTTTTTATTTTTTTCCAAATCATCGGAAATTTATCATAACTAGAGGACAATTGAAGCGGGAGAAATAAACACGCAGCTATCCAAAAAAGACGCTTCACCACAAGGTGTAAAGGTGTACTTGATTGCTTATAACACACTCTACTGCCGCTTGTAGGAAAGGATCAACAAGTGAATGAATTTTTTCATTTTTGTTTAGGAGAGCGTATCATTTATCAAGTACATGTCATGAAAGTATGTTAGCTGTTTCCAGCCGAACCCGCAGTGCAAAACGCTGGATATTTCGGTATCCGTATCCCCGACGTTTCATCAGCTTGATCTTGTTATTCGTTCCTTCCATCTTCCCATTCGAATAATGGGATAAAATGCACGATATGATTTCGTCTGTTCGTTTGACGAGTGATTTTGCGATGGCACGAACAACGGAACAAGGACAAAACAAATACCGATGAATCCAAGCCTTCAAGCGTCGTTTCGCCTGTTGCTCATCTTTGCTTTTGAACACATAGCGAACATGTTGGAGCGATTAGTAAACAGACTTTAAGTCACCACTTTCATTACACCATTCTCGTATGATTTGACGTTCTTCCTCTGTTAATTTCTCTGGACATTGGCTCAATAAACGGCAAACGGAACGAACATTTCCGTGTTTCTTGCCTCCTTTGCCCAAATATTTGCGACATCGTTCTAACGCATCGGTAAACAGCTGAATGACATGGAAATAGTCGACGACATGTGTCGCCTCTGGGCAAACCCGTTGAATCGCTTTTTTCATCGCTGGAGCCAAATCACCCACGACATACTGAACGGAACGAGACACATGAGCCAATGCACGCCCAATAGCTTCCTCGTTCTTTCCTGCTTCCATGGCATACACTTCTCCCGTTTCGGCATCCATGACCGCCACTCCATAGTCATGCCCTTTTCGAAACGCAAACTCATCGACACAAACCGCCTTTGGTTGGATATCATTCGATAGGAAGGAGCATGGGTATAAAACCAGCGTTCAACGGTCGTGTAAGGAAGCTTGAGCATACAAGACACGTCCTGAATGGATGTTCCGATGCAAGATTGCGCGACCCATCGCTGAAACGCATCCGTCGCCACACTTCGCGGAGAGATGGCTGGATACGACGTGCTGAACGTCACGCCGCACGTACGACAACGTCTGCGCTCGACAAGAAGTTCGATCCAAAAAATCCCTATTCACTGAGCATAGCCATGCATCCATTGCTTCTTTTTGACTGTCATTTTCATCGTGCGCTTCAAGCAGACAGGACATAACGGGCATTGTTCGGGTAGAGAAAGTTCGAAAATCCAACGTTCCCCTTCTTTTCGCACCTTTTGAATCAAAACATCTGGTCAATCGATGAGTTCTTTGATAAACTGAGAGTACATGCGAATTTCCCTCCATGGTTCGGTTTGGTCACCTTTACCATACAGGAAAATTCGCATTTTTTGTACCCTCTATGCACACCTACCTTAAATGATCAAGTACAACTTGTGGTGAAGAGCCTATTCTTTAACTTTTAGCAATCGCATGCTGTTTAATGTTACGATTAATGTTGCTCCCATATCGGCAAATATCGCTAACCATAGCGTTAACCAACCAGGCACAATTAACAGTAATGCCAATGCCTTAATCCCTAAAGAGAAAGTAATGTTTTGCTTAATAATCGCTAAAGCTTTGCGGCTCAATTTAATCGTATATGGCAATTTGCTTAAATCATCAGACATTAAGACAATATCGGCTGTTTCTAGGGCTGTATCGGTTCCAGCACCACCCATTGCCACACCAACGGTTGAAGCTGCAAGAGCTGGTGCATCGTTCACACCATCTCCAACCATCGCAACACTTCGATACTTGTCGCGAAGCTCTTTGATGAAATTCAGTTTATCTTCTGGAAGTAAATCGGCTTTAATATCGGAAACACCGACTTGTTTTCCGATGGCTTCGGCTGTTCTTTGGTTATCCCCTGTCAGCATCACCGTTTTTTCAATACCGACTTGATGAAGTTTTCGAATAACCTCTTTGGATGATTCTCTTATTTCGTCTGCCACGGCAATTAACGCCAGAATTTCTTTTTCCGTCCCTAATACCATGACCGTTTTCCCTTGTGTTTGAAGGGTTGTAATTTGTTCTTTTATTTCTGATTGGATGCCATTTGGAAGAAGTTCTTCAAAAAGACCTGGACTTCCGACATAATACATTGCGTTATTTACTTTGGCTTTGACCCCTTTACCTGTAATGGATTGGAATTCTTCAACAGATAAATCATTAAAATTCAATCCATCTTCTTCTGCTTTTCTTATAATGGCGGAAGCAAGTGGATGTTGTGAGCCTTTTTCAATGGCTGCTGTAATGGTCATTAGTTCATTTTCATTGCCATTATAAGTGACTACATCGGTGACGGAAGGAATACCTTTTGTTAATGTTCCTGTTTTATCAAAAGCGATGACTTTTAGAGATCCTGCTTCCTCTAAATAAATACCACCTTTAATTAACACACCGTTTTTCGCTGCATTTCCAATGGCAGTTACAATCGAAACAGGCGTGGAAATAACCAACGCACACGGACAACCAACCACTAATACAGCTAGACCTCGATAAATCCATTCGCTCCAATCAGCACCCATAAATAATGGAGGAATAACGGCTAGTAAAAGAGCAAAAATGATAATGGCTGGTGTATAGTATTTGGCAAAACGATCTACAAACGCTTGAGAAGGTGCTCGTTCTGCTTGAGCTTCTTCCACTAAATGGATGATTTTCGAAAGAGTTGTATCTTCCACTCGTTTTGTCACTTTTACTTCCAATAACCCTTCTTCATTCAATGTTCCTGCAAAGACTTCATCACCGACTGTTTTGGTTACTGGAACACTTTCTCCCGTAATGGCAGCCTGATTTAATGTAGATGTACCCTTGATGACGATTCCATCCATCGCTAATTTCTGACCAGGCTTTACGATCATAATATCTCCGACTTGAATATCGTCAACAGGGACCATCATTTCTTCATTTCCGCGACGAATTAATGCTTCTTTTGGAGCAATATCCATCAACGATTCAATGGATTGACGAGCTTTATCCATGGAATAACGCTCTAAGGCTTCGCTAATGGCGAATAGAATAACAACCGTTGCACCTTCTCCCCATTCACCAATCGCTGCAGCTCCTAAAATCGCCACTGTCATCAGCGTATTCATATCAAAATTCAATCGAACTAGGTTTTTGAACCCTTTTATAAATAACGAATATCCACCGATTAAAATTGCTGCAGCATATCCAATTGTCGCAAAGATATGCTCTTCTCCGTATTGCTTCCCTAAAAACCAACTAATCACAAGCAAAACAGCGGAAATATACACTTTGATGTTCTCTTTTTGCTTCCAAAAAGGTTCACGCTTGACTGCTTTTTCTTTATCTTCCCGAACCTTTAAGTTTTCAAAAGCTCCTGCTTTTTCTAATTCTTCGATGGTTGTTGTACCCCAAACGGTAATTTTAGATGCTCCAAAGTTTACTTTAGCATCTTGAACACCCGGCAATGATTTTACATTATTTTCAAACTTTGCCGCACAGTTTGCACAAGTAAATCCTTGAACACGGTAGGTTTTCGCTTCTGATTTAGATAATTTTGCTTGTTGTTCAGACACGGACTTTCACCTCTTTATCATGTACTAACGCAATCATGATTAACTGCTTAATATGGTCATCATCCAGCGAATAAAATGCTAGCTTTCCTTCTTTTCGATACTTTACAATCCCTTGTTTATAAAGGGTGCGTAAATGATGGGAAGTTGTTGCAACAGAAGCCCCGATGATATTAGCAATATCACATACACATAACTCTTTATCTTGGCAAAGTGAATAGACAATTTTTGCCCTATTTTCATCTGCCAGTGCTTTAAACAACAGGACAACACTGGATATATCTTCTTTTTGCAATTCCCCTTGTATTCGATTGACTTTTTCTTCGTCATAACAATAAATTTCACATGTCTCTTTCTTACTCATTCATTATCCCCCTTTCATATTCAAATTTCCGTTTGAATATATTATACCCCATTTCTTTTATTATTCAAGTATTTATTTGAATGAAAAACAAAAAAAGAATGGAATTTAAAAAAATCAACCCAATATTTACCGTGCGATTCATTTAATTAGCTACATCAAAAAATTCTATTGTAACTATTCACTCCGATAGTAGTATGTAAAGAAGCGCAACACAAATAGGGCATCCCCGTAATAGAAAATACCCTAAGTGGTAGAAAGAACACGATCGAGCTTTTCGCCTGTCAACAGAAGACATAACGAATCCCACACGTTTTTTTCGTGTTTCGTCAGTGTGGAAACGATGCTTCTTGCGATGCAAAACGACTGCGCGAATGTTTCTTCGCGAAACGTACCCGAGATGTTCCCTTTCACTTTGACCATGCGAAGATCTCGTTCTACTTGGTTGTTGTCAAAGGGAACATGAGCTTCATGTAGGAAACGTAGCGCTTCTTCCTTTCGTTTTTGAAGGAGTCGAACAAAAGCAAGTGCTTTTTTCGGAAGAGGCGTCTTCGCTTCCAATCGGTGTTGTGCTCTTTCTAGGATGCGATCATACACTCGTTCCCACCGTCTCGCTTCTTCTTCGGAAAGTGCACCGTAATGGGCTTCGACGGCTTGCTTGGCGGCTAACAGAAACGTGGTCATGCGCATCGCCCACGTATGCCCTTGTTCGATGAATCCTTTTAACTCACGCAAATGATGGGCATGACAAAGGGCATGGGTGGCATGTGTGTATTTCGGATACGTACCGAACGCATCGTGCATCATCGTCCCTTCATATCGGGGAAGAATCCCGATATCATCGGTCGCTTTTTTTCCACGAGAAGCGTGAGGAGCCAAGTATGTATATTTCGATGTGCACGCGACATGAACAACAGTGCCTGGCACCGTTCGCTAATTATT
>NZ_JXTH01000034.1 GCF_000836725.1 Anoxybacillus thermarum
GGAAATTTGAGAGGAGCTGTCCTTAGTACGAGAGGACCGGGATGGACGCACCGCTGGTGTACCAGTTGTTCCGCCAGGAGCACAGCTGGGTAGCTATGTGCGGAAGGGATAAGCGCTGAAAGCATCTAAGCGTGAAGCCCCCCTCAAGATGAGATTTCCCATCGCGTCAAGCGAGTAAGATCCCTTGAAGATGACAAGGTAGATAGGTCCGAGGTGGAAGCGTGGCGACACGTGCAGCTGACGGATACTAATCGATCGAGGACTTAACTAAACACACAAGAAAAGCGTAGGCGACTGTTTAGTCCTGTTATCTAGTTTTGAAGGAATAATCCTTCACGCCTCACATGGCGCGATGAAAAAGCATGTTTGCTCGGTGACGATGGCGGAGAGGTCACACCCGTTCCCATCCCGAACACGGAAGTTAAGCTCTCCAGCGCCGATGGTAGTTGGCGGGACACCGCCTGCGAGAGTAGGACGTTGCCGGGCGGACATAGCAAGTTAGAGAGCATCTCCATTTTGTTCTCTAACTTTTTTTGTCCATGTATTTGCGTTTAACGCTTTTACAATCCTCTCCCCCATAGTGAAGAGCTAACCAATATCGGTTAGCTCATTTTTTATTTAATTTCCACTTTTCTTTTTATATGATCAGGAACGAGGCGGTGAAGATGAATAAAAAGTAGCCCATTCTCGTATACGGCATCGACTTTTTCTCCTACAGGGAAAGGAAGTTGCATGACCCGCTCAAACGGTCCTTGTGTAATTCCTTCTTCAATTAATTCAAACTCTTCAAAATGTAATTCAACGTTCGCTTTGATTTCTAACGTATTATAATGAATATATACTTCCGCATCGTGTACATCCTCTAAACCTGGGATTGCAACGATGACGAGTAATTCGTTTTCACGACGATACATATTGATGCCAGGTGTATGAGAAGAAAAAGCGTTTGATGAATTCCAAAAAGGATTAGAAAAAAACGCTTCCCATTGCTTCGTCCAGTCCATAGTTTTCCTCCTTTCTCTTTTTCTTTTTACTATACGATACAATAAATAAAATGGTGATTTTCAAGCAAAAACCGAACATTAAATATTTTATTTTCAAAAACGTTCGATTTTATGTTGACACCATAGAAAAATGACTGGTAAGATGGAAGTAAGTGAATATGGAATTGAACCCTCATATAATTTTGGGAATATGGCCCGAAAGTCTCTACCCAATAACCGTAAATTATTGGACTATGAGGGAAAGGATCTTATTGGCTTTTTTCACCCCATGGGCGAAATATGTCCAGAACGATGCTTTCCCTTATTATCGAGGGCATCGTTCTGGATTTTTTTCTGAATGATAAAAGGAGGGTGAATATGCATGCAGCCACTTGTAGCTGTTATTATGGGAAGTCAGTCAGACTGGGAAACGATGCGTTATGCATGCGATATATTAGAAGAGTTACATGTTCCGTTCGAAAAAAAAGTTGTTTCAGCCCATCGTACGCCAGACTATATGTTTGCATATGCCGAATCAGCGGAAGAACGCGGAATAAAAGTGATCATTGCTGGAGCGGGAGGGGCTGCACATTTACCGGGAATGGTAGCAGCGAAAACGACGCTTCCTGTCATTGGGGTACCAATAAAATCCCAGACGCTCAACGGTTTAGATTCTTTACTCTCCATTGTGCAAATGCCGGGTGGAGTGCCAGTAGCGACAGTGGCAATCGGAAAAGCAGGTGCGATAAACGCAGCGTTGCTTGCTGTTTCGATTCTTGGAACGTATGAGCCAACGTATATGGAAGCATTGCGCAAGCGACGTGAAGCGATTCGAAAACAAGTGATGGAAAGTAGTGATCAGCTTGAATAAAACGATTGTTCCAGGTCAAACAATTGGTATTATTGGTGGAGGGCAACTAGGAAGAATGATGGCGATTGCGGCAAAAGAGATGGGGTTTTTTGTGGCAGTACTCGACCCTACCCCGCAATCCCCGTGTGCTCAAGTAGCTGATATTGAAATTGTCGCTTCATATAGCGATGAAGAAGCGTTACATCAGTTAGCTGAAATAAGTGATGTCGTTACGTATGAGTTTGAAAACATTGATGCCGATGCACTAAAACGGTTGGCAAAGAAGGGATACGTGCCGCAAGGAAGCGAGCTTCTTGCTATTGCACAACATCGCTGGAAAGAAAAACGAGCCGTTCAGTCTGTAGGCTTACCTGTTGCGCCTTATCGTCTCGTACTTAAAGAAGAAGAATTAGAAGAAGCGATTCAAGAGATTGGTATTCCATCTGTGTTGAAAACGTGCCGAGGTGGGTACGATGGAAAAGGGCAAGTTGTCATTCGTTGTTTAGATGATATATACGCAGCAAGTTCGCTTTTAACTTATGGTGAGTGTGTATTGGAAGCGTGGATACCGTTTGTAAAAGAGTTATCTATTATCGTTGCCCGAAATGTTTCTGGTGAAATGGCGCTTTTTCCTGTCGTTGAAAACATTCATCGCGACAACATTTTGCATGAAACAATTGCTCCTGCCCTAATCAGTCAGCCAATTATCGAACAGGCAGAAGCATATGCGAAACAGTTAGCAGAATCGTTCCAACTCGTTGGCACGTTAGCGATTGAATTGTTTTTGACAAAAGACGGACAATTATATGTTAACGAACTTGCCCCTAGACCGCACAACTCAGGTCATTATACAATAAACGGTTGTATCACATCGCAATTTCAACAACATATTCGTGCTGTGTGCAATTGGCCGCTTGGCAGTACGAAATTATTAAAACCTACAATTATGGTCAATATTTTAGGAGAACATGTTGACGACGTTATTCGAAACATCGATCAATTTCGTGATGCTCATGTTCACTTTTATGGAAAAAAAGAAGCGAAGCCGAAGCGGAAAATGGGGCATATCACGTGGTTAGTTGACGATGTCGATGAGATGCAACGAAAAATAGACGAATTTGCGATTTGGACAGATCGGAGGATGAACGTATGATTGAACGTTACACAAGACCGGAAATGGGAGCGATTTGGACGGAGGAAAACCGTTTTCGTGCTTGGTTAGAAGTCGAAATTTTAGCTTGTGAAGCATGGGCAGAATTAGGTGTCATTCCGAAAGAAGATGTGGAAAAAATTCGTCAACATGCATCATTTAACATTGAACGCATTAAAGAAATTGAAGAAGAAACACGCCATGATGTCGTTGCCTTTACGCGTGCTGTATCAGAGACGTTAGGAGAAGAGCGAAAATGGGTACATTACGGATTGACGTCTACGGATGTTGTTGATACCGCATTGTCGTATCTATTAAAACAAGCAAATGAAATTTTATTGCACGACTTAGAGAACTTTATCGCGGTGTTAAAAGAAAAAGCGATTGAGCATAAATATACGGTCATGATGGGAAGAACGCATGGTGTACATGCCGAGCCTACGACGTTTGGATTAAAACTAGCGCTTTGGTATGCTGAAATGCAACGCAACTTAGAACGTTTTAAGCAAGCGGCAGAAACCGTGCGCGTTGGAAAAATTTCTGGTGCCGTTGGCACGTATGCAAACATTGATCCGTTTGTCGAACAGTACGTATGTGAAAAACTTGGCTTACAGCCTGCGCCAATTTCAACGCAAACGTTGCAGCGTGATCGTCATGCGCACTATATGGCGACGCTCGCTTTAATTGCGACATCTATTGAAAAATTTGCAGTTGAAATTCGTGGATTACAAAAAAGTGAAACGCGTGAAGTGGAAGAATTTTTTGCAAAGGGACAAAAAGGTTCATCGGCTATGCCGCATAAGCGCAATCCGATCGGTTCGGAAAATATGACAGGCATGGCGCGTGTCATTCGTGGGTATATGTTAACAGCTTATGAAAATGTACCGCTTTGGCATGAACGCGACATTTCACACTCGTCTGCGGAGCGTATTATTTTACCGGATGCAACGATCGCTCTAGACTACATGCTTCATCGTTTTACAAACATTGTGAAAAACTTGACGGTATTCCCTGAAAACATGAAGAAAAATATGGATCGTACCCTTGGACTTATTTATTCCCAACGCGTATTATTGGCGCTTATTGATACAGGGATGACGCGCGAAGAAGCATATGATCTTGTACAGCCGAAAGCGATGGAAGCGTGGGAAAAACAAGTGCCGTTCCGCTCGTTAATTGAAGCGGACGAAGTAATTACAAGTCGTTTAACAAAGGAACAAATTGCGGATTGCTTTGATTACAACTATCATTTAAAACATGTTGATACGATTTTTAGCCGACTTGGTTTGCAGTAGGTAAGGCGCTGTCCTTACCTAATACAAAAAAATTTCCTAATATTCTGTATAACTGGGGGAGAGAACATGGAGAAGCAACACCTTCTGTATGAAGGAAAGGCGAAGAAAGTGTATGCGACGAACGAAGGGGGCGTGTTATGGATTGAATATAAAGATGAAGCAACAGCATTTAACGGTGAGAAAAAAGCAACGATTGCTGGAAAAGGGAGATTGAATAACGAGATTACGAGTTTACTATTTTCCTTGTTACATGAAGCTGGTGTAAACAATCATTTTATTCGTAAAATATCTGACACCGAACAGCTTGTGCGACAAGTGACGATTATTCCCCTCGAAGTTGTTGTCCGCAATATTGTCGCCGGTAGTCTAGCGAAACGAATCGGCCTTCAGGAAGGGGCCGTCATCGAGAAGCCGATTGTAGAATTTTATTACAAAAATGACGATTTAGGCGATCCTCTATTAACAGAAGATCATATCGCTCTGTTGCAGCTTGCTTCCCCCGATGAGCTTGTGCACATGAAGCAAATAGCGTTCCGCGTGAATGACATGTTAACTTCTTTATTTCGTTCATGTGACTTACAGCTTGTCGACTTTAAATTAGAGTTTGGAAAAGATGAAACGGGGGCGGTGTTGCTAGCGGATGAAATTTCCCCAGATACGTGTCGATTGTGGGATGTACACACGAAAGAAAAATTCGATAAAGACGTATTTCGCCGCGATTTAGGCGACTTAACAGAAACATATACAAAACTTTTACAACGATTAGGAGGATTATCATGTACAAAGTAAAAGTGTACGTCACATTGCGTGAAAATGTATTAGATCCACAAGGTAATGCTGTAAAAGGAGCGCTTCATAGCTTAAGCTATCATGAGGTGCAAGATGTGCGTATTGGAAAGTTCATGGAATTAACGTTAGCAAAAAGTGACCGGGACATAGATGAACTCGTGAAAGATATGTGCGAAAAGTTGTTGGCGAACACAGTTATTGAGGATTATCGCTATGACATTGAGGAGGTCGTCGTCCAGTGAAATTTGCGGTCGTTGTATTTCCGGGTTCCAACTGCGATGTCGACATGTATCATGCGATTGCAGATGAATTAGGGGAAGATGTTGAATACGTTTGGCATGATGCGGAAAGTTTAGATGAATTTGATGCAATTCTTTTGCCAGGTGGTTTTTCATATGGGGATTACTTGCGATCTGGAGCGATTGCGCGCTTTTCGAACGTCATGAAAGCGATCAAAAAAGCTGCAGACGAAGGGAAACCGATTTTAGGTGTATGTAACGGATTTCAAATTTTACTCGAAGCAGGTCTCCTTCCTGGAGCGATGCGGCGCAACGATACGCTAACTTTTATTTGTCGTCCGGTAAAACTTCGTGTCGAAAATAATGCAACGATGTTTACATCCCAATATGAGCGCGGGGAAATTATTACGATCCCGATTGCCCATGGAGAAGGAAACTATTATTGTGATGAAAACACATTGCACCAGCTTATTGCGAACAATCAAATCGTTTTTCGGTATGAGGGAGAAAATCCGAACGGCAGCTTACAAAACATTGCAGGCATCGTGAACGAAAAAGGGAATGTACTCGGAATGATGCCGCACCCTGAGCGTGCTGTTCATGAACTGCTTGGCGGAGCTGACGGGTTAAAACTGTTTCAATCAATCGTGACATATTGGAGGGACGCACATGTCGTTACTACTTGAACCAAGTCCAGCAATGATTAAAGAACAAAAATTGTATCGCGAAATGGGGTTAACGGACGAAGAATTTGCGATGGTTGAACGCATCCTTGGTCGTCTCCCAAATTATACGGAAACAGGCATTTTTTCTGTGATGTGGTCGGAACATTGTAGCTATAAAAACTCGAAACCTATATTAAAGAAGTTTCCAACCGAAGGAAAACATGTATTGCAAGGGCCAGGAGAAGGTGCAGGTATTGTAGATATTGGAGATGGATTAGCCGTTGCATTTAAAATCGAAAGCCATAACCATCCGTCTGCGATTGAGCCGTATCAAGGGGCGGCGACGGGCGTTGGGGGCATTATTCGTGATGTGTTTTCGATGGGGGCGCGACCAATTGCGTTATTAAACTCGCTTCGCTTTGGCGAATTAACGTCACCGCGTGTGAAATATTTATTTGAACGCGTTGTCGCAGGCATTGCTGGATACGGAAATTGCGTTGGCATTCCGACAGTCGGTGGTGAAGTACAATTTGATGCTGCATATGAAGGAAATCCACTTGTGAATGCGATGTGTGTTGGGCTCATCCGACATGAAGATATTCAAAAAGGGATTGCTGCAGGCGTTGGAAATACGGTCATGTATGTCGGTGCGAAAACGGGACGTGACGGCATTCATGGAGCGACATTTGCATCCGAAGAATTAACGGAACAATCTGAACAAAAGCGTCCAGCTGTTCAAGTCGGGGACCCATTTATGGAGAAATTACTTCTTGAAGCTTGTTTGGAAGTCATTCATTCCGATGCGCTCGTCGGCATGCAAGATATGGGGGCGGCAGGTTTAACAAGTTCGTCAGCGGAAATGGCAAGCAAAGCTGGCTCTGGAATTGAACTGAACTTAGATCTCGTTCCACAGCGTGAAACAGGAATGACGCCATATGAAATGATGCTATCTGAATCGCAAGAGCGCATGCTTCTCGTTGTTAAAAAAGGTCGCGAACAAGAAATGATAGATGTGTTTGCGAAATACGGGCTAGAAGCGAAAGCGATTGGACGCGTAACAGGTGACCATATGTTGCGCTTGTATCACCGCGGAGAAGTCGTCGCAGAAATTCCGGTTGATGCACTAGCTAAAGATGCTCCTGTATATTATAAGCCGTCGAAAGAACCGGCGTATTATCGCGAGTTTCAGACAATGGAATACGTACCGGCTATTCATAACTATGAAGAAACATTGCTTGGGTTATTAGCTCAACCGACGATTGCAAGCAAACAATGGGTATATGAACAATACGACTATATGGTTCGAACAAACACAGTTGTTGCGCCAGGATCTGATGCAGCCGTTTTACGTATTCGCGGCACGAATAAAGCGTTAGCGATGACGACTGATTGCAATTCTCGCTACGTTTATTTAAACCCAGAAGTCGGTGGAAAAATTGCGATTGCGGAGGCAGCCCGCAACATCGTTTGTTCTGGGGCTCAGCCACTTGCTGTTACGGATTGCTTAAATTTCGGTAATCCGGAGAAACCAGAAATTTTTTGGCAGCTTGAAAAAGCAGTAGAGGGAATGAGCGAAGCGTGCCGCGTACTTGAAACGCCAGTGATTAGTGGAAATGTATCACTTTATAATGAGACGAACGGCGAAGCGATTTATCCGACACCGATTGTCGGCATGGTTGGCGTCGTTGAACATATCAGCCATATTACGACACAAACATTTAAACAACCTAGCGACTTGATTTATGTCATTGGGGAGGCTAAGCAAGAATTTGGTGGGAGCGAGCTACAAAAATGGCTAACAGGTCGTATTTTCGGTAAAGCTCCAACGATTGATTTACACGTTGAGGCGACAAGACAACGACAGCTTCTCACTGCTATTCGGGAGGGAGTTGTGGCCTCCGCGCACGATGTATCTGAAGGTGGCTTAGCTGTTGCACTTGCGGAATGTTTAATCGACGCACAAGGTTTAGGTGCACGTGTGACGATCAGTGGCGACGTCGTTTCTGAACTGTTTAGTGAAACGCAATCACGCTTTGTTGTTTCTGTGAAAAAAGAACATCAACAATCGTTCGAACGACTCGTTCAAGCAGTATGTATCGGGGAAGTGACAAATGACGGAACGCTTCATGTGACAAGTGGAGATACATGCCTTGTTCACATTCCGGTAGAAACGATGCGAAATGTATGGAAAGGAGCTATTCCATGCTTGCTGAAATCAAAGGATTAAACGAAGAGTGTGGGATTTTCGGTATTTGGGGACACGAGGAAGCAGCGACGTTAACGTATTACGGGCTGCATAGTTTACAACATCGCGGACAAGAAGGTGCGGGCATTGTCGTTGGAGGAAACGGAACGCTCCAGTTTCATAAAGGCCTCGGTTTAGTGACGGAAGTGTTTAGTCGTGGGGAGTTAGAAAAACTAACGGGCATGGCTGCTATCGGCCACGTCCGTTACTCTACTGCAGGTGGGGGCGGATATGCGAATGTTCAGCCGCTTTTGTTTCGTTCGCAAGGTGGTAGTTTGGCGCTTGCGCATAACGGAAATTTAGTGAATGCCGACGAATTACGCTTTCGTTTAGAGCAACAAGGGAGCATTTTTCAAACGACGTCTGATACCGAAGTGCTTGCTCATTTAATTAAGCGCAGCGGGGAACCAATTTTAAAAGAACGAATTAAAGAAGCGTTGACGCATTTACGCGGCGCTTTTGCTTTTCTCATTTTGACGGAAACAGAAATGTATATCGCTTTGGATCCACATGGTTTTCGTCCTTTATCGCTTGGGCGCTTAGGTGAGGCATACGTTGTAGCATCGGAAACGTGTGCATTTGATGTCATTGGTGCCACATATGAGCGAGAAGTGGAGCCGGGAGAACTCATTATGATTAACAAACAAGGTATTCGTTCCGAGCGTTTTGCCCCGAGGGTGTCTCGCTCCATTTGTAGCATGGAATATATTTATTTCGCTCGTCCTGACAGCAACGTAGATGGCATTAATATTCATACAGCACGGAAAAATCTCGGGAAGCAGCTAGCATTTGAAGCACCTGTTGCAGCCGATGTTGTTACAGGTGTACCGGATTCGAGCATTTCGGTGGCGATTGGCTACGCGGAAGCGACAGGCATTCCGTACGAATTAGGGCTCATTAAAAATCGTTATGTTGGTCGGACGTTTATTCAACCGTCTCAAGCACTTCGTGAACAAGGGGTAAAAATGAAATTATCGCCTGTTCGTGGGGTTGTAGCCGGCAAACGAGTTGTGATGGTTGATGATTCGATTGTGCGTGGAACAACGAGCAAGCGCATCGTACGTATGCTTCGGGAGGCAGGGGCGACGGAAGTACATGTGCGCATTAGCTCACCACCAATTACGCATCCATGTTTTTATGGGATCGATACGTCAACAAAAGATGAGCTTATTGCTTCTAGACACACGATTGAAGAAATTCGTCAGCTCATTGAAGCGGATTCCCTCGCGTTTTTGAGCAAAGAAGGACTTTTGAAGGCGATTGGAAGATCAAACGATTCAGCAAACTGTGGACAATGTTTAGCTTGTTTCACTGGACAATATCCGACAAGGATTGGAGGGGAGCACGTTGGCGCATGCGTACAAACAAGCCGGAGTGAATATTGAAGCTGGGTATGAAGCAGTAGAACGAATGAAAAAACATGTCGCTAAAACCGCTCGAATCGGTGCATTAGGAAGTTTAGGTGGTTTTGGAGGAATGTTTGATCTGTCTTCGCTCGGTTACAAGCAACCTGTCCTTGTATCAGGAACGGACGGAGTTGGGACGAAGCTGATGCTTGCGTTCGCTTTCAATCGGCACGATACGATCGGAATTGACTGCGTAGCCATGTGTGTAAATGATATTGTCGTACAAGGGGCGGAGCCTCTTTTCTTTCTCGACTACATTGCTTGCGGAAAAGCAGTGCCAGAAAAAATCGAGCATATTGTAAAAGGAATTGCCGACGGCTGCGTCGAAGCAGGGTGTGCGCTCATTGGAGGAGAAACAGCAGAAATGCCGGGCATGTATGCTGAAGATGAATACGATGTAGCAGGTTTTGCGGTTGGAGTAGTAGAAAAAGAAAAATTAGTTACAGGAGAAGCCATTGTGCCTGGCGATGTGTTGATCGGCTTAGCTTCGAGCGGTTTGCATAGCAACGGCTATTCGCTCGTGAGAAAAATTATAAAAGATGCGAATTTGCAATTGGATCGCGTATATGAACCATTTGCTTGCCCGCTTGGCGAAGAACTATTAACCCCTACGCGCATTTACGTTCGAGCGGTGCGCGAAGCGTTAAAACAATTTCATATAAAAGGGATGGCACATATTACAGGCGGTGGTTTTATCGAAAACATTCCACGCATGCTACCAAATGGATTGCAAGCTGAAGTCGATTACGGTTCATGGCCCATTCCAGCCATTTTTAACTTTTTACAACAACATGGACAGCTACAACGAATGGAAATGTTCAATATTTTTAATATGGGTATCGGTTTTGTGTTAGCTGTCGATAGCGACATCGTGCCAGATGTTGTGCAGTTGGTTGAATCGTGCGGAGAGAAAGCGTATATCATCGGTCGAATAAAAGAAGGATCGGGTGTATTGTTTGCTGGAGGAAAAGTGGAATGAAGCGAATAGCCATTTTTGCCTCAGGAAGCGGAACGAATTTTCAAGCAATTGTTGACGCAGTAAAAAAAGGAGATATACAAGCGGAAGTTGCGCTTCTCGTATGTGACCGGCCGCGTGCGAAAGTGATTGAACGAGCGATTCGTGAACACGTTCCGTTGTTTGTCTTTAATCCTAAACAATATGAAACGAAACAGCAGTTTGAACGTGAAATTTTAAAACAACTACAGCAAAAAGAAATTGAATGGATCGTTCTGGCTGGTTACATGCGACTGATCGGTTCAACGCTTTTGCAGGCGTATCCAAATAAAATTGTAAACATTCATCCGTCTCTTTTACCGGCGTTTCCGGGTAAAGATGCGATCGGTCAAGCGTATCGTTACGGTGTGAAAGTGACAGGGGTGACGGTGCATTATGTTGATGAAGGAATGGATACAGGACCGATCATTGCTCAACAAGCGCTATACATTTATGATGGGGAGCCATTAGAAAGTGTGGAGCGCCGCATTCATGAAATAGAACATACGTTGTATCCACAAGTCATTCAACAATTGTTGACGGAGAAAGGGAGTACAAATCATGAAAAAACGAGCGATCATTAGCGTATCAAATAAAAAAGGAATTGTTACGTTTGCTAAACAACTAGTTGAGTTAGGTGTTGAAATTATTTCAACGGGCGGAACGAAGCGCGTATTAGTGGAGCATGGCATTCCAGTCGTCAGCATTTCCGACGTGACAAACTTCCCGGAAATTTTAGACGGACGTGTGAAAACACTTCATCCAAATATTCACGGTGGACTGTTAGCTGTTCGAGATGATGAAGCGCATAAAAAACAGTTGCAAGACCATTCCATTACGCCAATCGACTTTGTTGTTGTCAATTTATATCCATTCCAAGAAACGATCGCAAAGCCAAACGTGCCGTTTACGGAAGCGATTGAAAATATCGATATTGGCGGTCCGACTATGCTGCGAGCAGCGGCGAAAAACCATGCTTATGTCACAGCTGTCGTCGATCCTACTGACTATGAATTAGTCATCGAACAGCTAAAACAATATGGGGAAGTATTGCTTGAGACGAGACGGGCATTAGCTGCGAAAGTATTTCGTCATACAGCAGCATACGATGCGATCATTGCGCAATATTTGACTAACATTGTTGGAGAAACGTATCCGGAAACGATGACGATGACGTTTGTGAAAAAACAATCGTTACGATACGGTGAAAATCCGCATCAAACGGCTGCATTTTACGAAAAACCGCTCAGCTCACCGTTTTCTATTGCAGCAGCAAAGCAGTTGCATGGAAAAGAACTGTCGTACAACAACATTAACGATGCGAACGCAGCGCTACAAATTGTTGCAGAATTTGCCGAGCCAGCAGCGGTGGCGGTGAAGCATATGAATCCGTGTGGAGTGGGTGTCGGTGAAACGATTGCGGAAGCGTTTCAAAAAGCTTATGAGGCTGATCCGACGTCGATTTTTGGCGGCATTGTGGCGTTAAATCGTGAAGTTGATGAACAAACGGCTGCGAAGTTAAACGACATTTTTTTAGAAATCATTATCGCCCCGTCATTTACAGAACAAGCGCTAGAAATTTTAACGAGGAAGAAAAACATTCGTTTGTTAACTGTTGATTTCCAAGCAGAGCGGAAACAAGAGCCGTTTATCGTATCGGTGCGCGGCGGATTGCTCGTCCAAGACGAAGATACATATACAATTGATGATGCAACGCTGCAAGTCGTGACAGAAAGGAAGCCAACCGAAGAAGAATGGGCGAATTTAACGTTTGCTTGGCGTGTGGTGAAGCATGTCAAGTCGAATGCGATTGTTTTAGCGAAAAACGGCATGACGATTGGTGTTGGCGCTGGACAAATGAACCGTGTGGGAGCGGCAAAAATTGCGATAGAACAAGCGGGTGAGCATACAAAAGGCGCTGTATTAGCCTCTGATGCTTTTTTTCCGATGAGCGATACCGTTGAGGCCGCTGCACAGGCGGGAGTGACTGCGATCATTCAGCCAGGTGGCTCGATTCGTGATGAAGATTCCATTCAAAAAGCAAATGAATATGGAATTGCAATGGTATTTACAGGGGTTCGTCATTTTAAACATTAAAGGAGGCGACAACGGATGAAAGTGCTCATTATCGGACGTGGCGGTCGCGAGCACGCGCTTGCATGGAAAGTATCGCAAAGTCCACGTGTGACTCATGTATATGTGGCGCCTGGAAATGACGGAATGAATTCGATTGCTACGTGCGTTCCAATTTCAGAAACTGATGTCGAAGCGCTCGTACAATGGGCGAAAAAAGAAGGGATCGATTTGACGATCGTTGGTCCAGAAGCACCGCTATTAGCTGGTATTGTCGATCGTTTTGAAAGGGAAGGATTGCGCATTTTTGGTCCGAAACAGCAAGCAGCATTAATCGAAGGAAGCAAAGCGTTTGCGAAAGAAATCATGAGAAAATACAACATCCCAACCGCACATTATGCGACGTTTACAAATTACGATGAAGCTGTTCATTATGTGCGTGAACAAGGGGCTCCGATTGTCATTAAAGCGGATGGACTTGCTGCTGGAAAAGGTGTAACGGTGGCGATGACGATCGACGAAGCGCTTCATGCGTTGCATGATATAATGGTTGCAAAAAAGTTCGGTGAAGCTGGTTCACAAGTTGTTATTGAGCAATATTTACAAGGTGAAGAATTTTCACTTATGGCGTTTGTGCATAGAGAACACGTTTATCCGATGGTTATTGCGCAAGATCATAAGCGCGCGTTTGATGGCGATCAAGGACCGAACACAGGCGGGATGGGCGCCTATTCTCCTGTTCCGCAAATAAGTGAACAAACTGTTGATGCAGCAATTGAAACAATTGTAAAGCCGACGGCTAAAGCGTTAATACAAGAAGGATGCGAATTTACAGGATTTTTATATGCCGGATTAATCGCAACAGAGGAAGGACCAAAGGTAATTGAGTTTAATGCGCGATTTGGTGATCCAGAAGCGCAAGTCATTTTGCCGCGGTTGGAAAATGATCTTGTTGAAGTAATCGTTTCGCTTTTAGAAGATCAACCGATTACATTACATTGGAGCGATGAAGCAACCGTTGGGGTTGTTTTAGCGGCGAAAGGATATCCTGAACAATATGAAAAAGGCGCTGTTATTCGAGGGCTTGAACAAGTAACGAAAGCGCAAATCTTCCATGCTGGCACGAAGCGTATAAACGATGAGTGGGTAACAGATGGAGGACGAGTGCTCCTTGTTGTTGCGAGTGGAAAAACATTGAAAGAAGCACAACGTCTTGTTTACGAAGAAATGCAACATATTGAATGCGATCAACTGTTTTATCGGCGTGATATTGGTCATAAAGCTATCGCGCACGTCGCTTGCGAACATATACAAAACTAAGCGCAACGAGGCTGCCGATTAAAAGAATAAGAATGAAAAACGTATCTGTTATATATTCAGCAATCATATTCGTTCTCTCCTTTTCTACCCCCTTGTACGTATACAAGGGGGTTATTGCTACGAAGGGTTGACTGGTTCAATCGGAATCGCTTTTTCTTTCTTATCGTTGTGATCACATTGGCATTGATATCGTTCAAATAACGCCATAACAGGACAGAAACGAACGATACCTTCCGCAATTTTCATTGCAGCGAGCATGATGAGCCATATATACGATTCGCGCCAAGGTTTGCGAGAGAGACTTGCGGTTGTCCAAGCAAGCATTGTAAACCCGAATGTAATGCGAATCATCGCGTTAATGACACCGATGTTTTGTTTCATGTGAATCCTCCTTTTTGTTTGTGAAATTCGCTTTCATCCGTTAAAATGTGTATAGATGATGGTACGATTTAGGAGGAAAGCGATCATGATGGAAAAACGATATCGATGGAAAAGTGAACAAATTCGCAAACACGTTGCGATAGTTGACGGAAAGCAAGCGCCAACAAAAGTGTTAATGAACGCAACATATTTACATCCATACATACGTCAATGGGTACAAGGAAACGTTTGGATTTGCGACGACCGAATTGTGTACGTCGGTCCGAACAAACCGAAGCAATTAGATTCATGTGAAGTCATCGACTGCACGAATCAAGTGCTCGTTCCCGGCTATATTGAGCCTCATGCTCATCCGTTTCAGTTATATAATCCCCATACGTTAGCGGAATATGCAGCACAGCACGGTACGACAACACTTATTAACGACAATTTATTTCTTTTTTTACAGTTGACAAAAAAGAAAGCGTTTTCTTTTTTGTCTGCTATGGAAAAACAACCGGTGACGATGTATTGGTGGTGCCGACTTGATCCCCAAACAGAAATGGAAGGAGAAGAACATCTTTTTTCATATAAAAACATGAAAGGATGGCTTGAAAACGATGCGGTGTTACAAGTCGGTGAACTGACTGGATGGCCAAAACTGTTAGAAGGGGACGATTTCGTTCTCCATTGGATGCAAGAGGCGAAAAAACTTGGTAAAAAAGTGGAAGGTCATTTTCCCGGCGCCTCAGATCGTACGCTGACGAAAATGAAGTTATTCGGGGCGGATGCTGATCATGAATCGATGACCGGAAACGATGTGTATAAGCGATTAATGCACGGGTATACCGTATCATTGCGCCATTCATCTATCCGGCCGGATTTGCCGACGTTGCTTAAAGAAATGAAACAATTCGGTATTCATCATTACGATCAATGCATGTTTACAACGGACGGATCGACGCCTTCCTTTTATGAAAAAGGATTGATCGACGCAATGATTCGCATCGCATTGCAAGAAGGAGTACGTGACATTGATGCATACAGCATGGCCACATGGAACATCGCCCGTTATTACAATATCGATCATTTGCACGGAAGCATTACGCCAGGGCGCATTGCACATATTAACGTTCTTGAACATGTTTCAAATCCGACACCGATTTCTGTTTTAGCGAGCGGACAGTGGGTCAAACGTGACGGTGTACCTGTCTCTGCTTTTTCAGCCGTTGAATGGGACGTACATGGTCTTGCGCCGCTCTCTTTATCTTGGGATTTGCAGATGGATGATTTGCAATTTTCGATGCCATTAGGGATGTACATGGAAAACTCGGTCATTATTAAGCCATATTCAATTTCCATTGATACATCTGCTGATGAGTTATCAACCGATCATGATGAAAGCTTTTTAATGCTTATTGATCGCAACGGAAAATGGCGTGTGAACACCATATTAAAAGGGTTTGCGACACATGTGCAAGCACTTGTTAGCTCGTATTCCAATACAGGAGATATTATTTTAATTGGAAAAAGTAAACGTGATTTATTGCTTGCATTTGAACGGATGAAACAAGTTGGCGGCGGCATTGTGTTATGTGAACACGGGGAAGTCATTCACGACATTTCCCTTCCGTTAGGCGGATTAATGTCAGCGAAGCCGATGAGAGAGCTAATAGAAGAAGAAAAAACGCTTGGAGAGTTGTTGCGGGCGCGTGGCTATACGTTTGCTGACCCGATTTACACTTTGCTCTTTTTATCGTCGACACATTTACCTTACATTCGGATCACACCAAAAGGAATTTACGATGTAATGCATAAAACAGTACTCTTTCCAACAATAATGCGTTAAAATATAAAAGGGACGAAAACGAAAGGTTGGGTTCATGTTGCGGCGATTATTTTTTCTATTTATGATCATGGCGGTGTTTTTGTTTAGCATCGGATGTCAACGTACAGAGTCAAATGTAAAAGAAAACAAGTCCCCACCGACAACAGTCGAACAGGAAAATAAAAAAGAAACAAAGGAAACATCATGGACGTTTCCGTTAACAGGCATGCCAACGAATGAAAAAACGATGCAACGAGCTGTGGCGGTGATGATTAATAACTATCCTGCCGCACGACCTCAATCGGGATTACACAAAGCAGATATCGTATATGAAGTGCTTGCGGAAGGAGATATTACACGGCTGTTAGCCATTTATCAAAGCGAGCAACCTGAAATCATTGGCCCTGTTCGAAGCGCAAGAGATTACTTTATTCAATTAAGTAATGGCTTTCATGCTTTATACGTCTGTCACGGATGGAGTCCAGAGGCACAGACGTTGTTAAAGTCTGGTGCGGCGGATTATGTCAATGGACTGTTTTACGATGGAACATTATTTTGGCGAGATCGCACACGAAAGGCACCGCACAACTCGTACATTTCCTTTGAAAATATTAAAAAAGGTGCTGAAAAAAACGGCTATGCGTTCGAAGAAGAAGTCAGACCGTTACCATTTTTCACAAACGATTTGACAAACGCTGTAAAAGCGACGAATATTGATGTGGTGTACTCTAAACGATCGTATGCTCACGTTCATTATGCGTACGACGGAACGAAATATGTTCGTTCGAGCGGTGGAGAGCCGACAGTGGATCGGGAGACGAATACACCGGTTGCGGTAGAAAATGTGTTCGTCATTGAAGCGACGCATCAAATTATTGACGACTATGGTCGAAGAGACATTGACTTTACATCAGGTGGAAGAGGGTATTTATTTCAAGAAGGAACGATGCAGGAAGTGGAGTGGAAAAATATTGACGGACGCCTCCTCCCTTATAAAGACGGTGTTCCGCTCGGATTTACCCGAGGAAAAACGTGGATTCAAGTCGTTCCGAATCTCGAACAAGTACAATATGAATAGGGGGACGTATATGCAAATTAATAAATTGCGAGGCAGAGAGCTTGACCAATTATTTCGCGCGATTTTGTCATTGAAAGATTTAGAAGAATGTTATCGTTTTTTCGATGATTTATGTACGGTCAATGAAATACAAGCGCTTGCGCAACGGTTGGAAGTAGCTCGCATGTTGCGCGAAGGATATACGTATCATAAAATTGAAACAGAAACAGGGGCAAGCACAGCGACTATTTCGCGCGTAAAACGTTGTTTAAACTACGGAAATGATGCGTATGCCATGGCACTCGATCGTATTTATGGTGAACAACAAGAGGAGGCTGGCTCACAATGAGTCAGCTTCTTTTTACGATTTTTTGTTATGATTTTTGTTATAATGAGATGAGGTGAAAAAATATGAATGAGATAACAACATGGCGCCATGTGTTTAAATTAGATCCGAATAAAGAAATAACAGATGAACAATTAGAACAAGTATGCGAATCAGGGACGGATGCGATCATTGTTGGCGGAACAGACGGTGTGACGCTTGAAAACGTCATCGATTTGCTTGCGCGCGTGCGCCGTTTTTCCGTTCCATGTGCATTAGAAGTATCGAACATCGAGGCGATTACACCCGGGTTTGACTATTATTTCATTCCAATAGTGCTAAATAGCCGTGAGCTGGCTTGGTTAATTGATTTGCATCACGAAGCGGTCAAACAGTTTGGTGAGTTAATTAATTGGGAAGAACTGTTTGTTGAAGGGTATTGTATTTTAAATGACGAATGTAAAGCGGCATCATTAACAAGCGCACGAACGGATGTAACAGAAGAAGATGTTATTGCGTATGCTCGAATGGCGGAACATATGTACCATTTTCCAATTTTTTATATGGAATACAGCGGGCGATACGGAGATGTGACGCTTGTAGAGAAAGTGAAACGGACGCTAGAACGCACACGTTTGTTTTATGGCGGTGGCATTCATACACCTGAACAAGCGAAAGAGATGGCGATGTGGGCTGACACCGTCGTTGTAGGAAATGCGATTTATACAAATTTACAGCTGGCGTTACAAACAGTCGAAGCGGTAAAAGGAAAAAAGATATAAATGGAAAATAAAAAAAGAGAACATATGTTTTGGTGGTGAAAAAATGAGTATGTCAGCACATATGCTGTTGGAAGGATTAAATGAAAAACAAAAAGAGGCTGTGAAAACGACGGAAGGCCCGCTTTTAATTATGGCGGGGGCAGGAAGTGGAAAGACGCGCGTGTTAACGCATCGCATCGCTTATTTAATGGCGGAGAAAGATGTTGCTCCATGGAACATTTTAGCGATTACATTTACAAACAAAGCAGCGCGTGAAATGAAAGAACGTGTAGAACGAATCGTTGGAAAGCAAGCGGAAGATATATGGATTTCTACGTTTCACTCGATGTGCGTTCGCATTTTGCGACGCGACATCGATCGGATCGGCATTCATGCTAATTTTTCCATTCTGGATCCAACCGATCAATTATCCGTGTTAAAACATATTTTAAAAGATCGCAATATTGATCCAAAAAAATATGATCCACGTGCGCTTTTAGGTACAATTAGCAGCGCGAAAAACGAATTGATGACGCCAGAAAAATATGCCGACCAAGCGGCAAGTCCATATGAGAAGCTTGTCGCGGATGTGTATCAAGAATATCAAAAGCGATTGTTGCGCAATCATGCCCTTGATTTCGATGACTTAATTATGACGACAATTCAACTATTTCAACGTGTTCCGGAAGTGTTGGAATATTATCAACGAAAGTTTCAGTACATTCATGTCGATGAATATCAAGATACGAACCGCTCGCAATATTTGCTCGTGAACATGCTTGCGAAACGATTTCAAAACTTATGTGTGGTCGGCGATTCTGATCAATCGATTTATCGTTGGCGCGGTGCCGATATTAGCAACATTTTATCGTTTGAAAAAGACTATCCGAACGCAAAAGTCATTTTTCTTGAGCAAAATTACCGCTCAACGAAACGTATTTTACAAGCAGCCAATGCAGTTATTGAGCATAACACGCAACGAAAACCGAAAAAGCTTTGGACGGAAAATAGCGAAGGACATGCGCTTGTGTATTATGAGGCGATGACGGAAGTGGATGAAGCGCAATTTGTCGTTGGAAAAATTAAAGAATATGTTGATGCAGGAAAACGAGCGTATAAAGATTTTGCTGTTTTATATCGAACGAATGCGCAATCGCGCGTGCTTGAAGAAATGTTATTAAAGGCGAATATCCCATATAAAATTGTTGGCGGTTTAAAATTCTATGACCGAAAAGAAATTAAAGATATTTTAGCTTATTTGCGCTTAATTGCGAATCCGAATGATGACATTAGCTTTACACGCATTATTAACGTTCCAAAACGCGGCGTTGGGGCATCAACAATTGATAAAATTGCAGCATATGCTTCTAGCCGAGGAATATCGATGTTTGATGCGCTTGGTTCTATTGAAGAAATGGGAATTAGCGCTCGCATCGCTGCACCGCTCGTGCAATTTCGCGAACAAATTCACCATTGGAGCCAAATGCAACATTACTTGTCTGTCACAGAACTTGTCGAAGATGTGCTCGATCGTTCAGGTTATCGCGATATGCTTCGTGAAGAAAAAACGTTAGAGGCACACAGTCGACTTGAAAACATTGACGAGTTTTTATCAGTTACTCAACATTTTGAACAAGTAAACGAAGATAAGTCACTTGTTGCTTTTTTAACGGACTTAGCGCTTGTTGCGGATATAGATCAGCTTGATAATGATAATGAAGGGCAAACAAATGATGCGATTGTTTTAATGACACTTCATTCTGCAAAAGGATTAGAGTTTCCTGTCGTCTTTTTAGTCGGACTCGAAGAAGGGATCTTCCCGCATAACCGTTCATTAAACGATGAAGATGAAATGGAAGAGGAACGACGTTTAGCGTATGTTGGCATTACGCGTGCGGAAGAAGAACTTTTTTTAACGCGTGCGCATATGCGTACGTTATTTGGACAAACGCATGTTAACGCCCCATCTCGTTTTATTGATGAAATTCCTGAAGAGCTCATTGAATATGCACATAAACGAGTGAAACAACAGGCGACATCTCAACGTCCATCTACCATGTTGCAAGGGGGATGGCGCGTAGGAGATAAGGTGAGCCATAAAGTGTGGGGCATTGGGACAATTGTGCGCGTAAAAGAAAGCGATGGTGATCAAGAGCTAGATGTCGCTTTTTCAAGCCCAATTGGCATTAAACGACTATTGGCGAAATTTGCTCCTATTACCAAAGTGTAGAAAGGATGAAGAACGTGGCACAACACGACGTTGAAAAGCAAATTGCCGAATTGCGCCAACAAATTGAGAAATATAACTATGAATATTACGTATTAGACAAACCTTCTATTTCTGATGCTGAGTACGATGAATTAATGAGAAAATTGATGGAGTTAGAGGAACAATATCCACAATATAAAACACCGGATTCTCCGTCGCAACGCGTTGGCGGAGCGCCGTTAGAAGCGTTTGCAAAGGTGCTTCACCGCGTGCCGATGCTTAGTTTAAGCAACGCTTTTCATGAAGGGGATTTACGAGATTTTGACCGCCGTGTGCGCCAAGAAGTTGGTGACGTTCGTTACGTATGTGAATTGAAAATTGACGGTTTAGCTGTATCGCTCCGTTATGAAAATGGCTATTTCGTACAAGGAGCGACACGTGGGGATGGAACGACTGGAGAAGATATTACGGAAAATTTAAAAACGATTCGCTCATTGCCGCTTCGATTGCGTAAACAAGTGTCGATTGAAGTGCGTGGAGAAGCGTATATGCCGCGAAAATCGTTTGAAAAGCTAAATGAAAAGCGAAAAATGAATGGAGAAGAATTGTTTGCTAATCCGCGCAACGCGGCAGCTGGCTCGCTTCGTCAACTTGATCCAAAAGTCGTCGCGTCCCGTCAGTTAGATATATTTGTATATCATGTTGTCAATGCAGAAGAGCTCGGATTCGTCTCCCATAGTGAGTCGCTCAATTATTTAGACGAGCTCGGATTTAAAACAAATCCAACGTGGCAAGTATGCGAAACGATGGATGATGTACTTTCTTACATTGAACAGTGGCATGAGCGACGCTCATCATTACCGTATGATATTGATGGAATCGTTATTAAAGTAGATGCGTTTGCGCAACAAAAGCAACTAGGAGCGACAGCGAAAAGTCCACGCTGGGCCATTGCTTATAAATTTCCGGCTGAAGAAGTCGTAACGCAGCTCGTTCATATTGAATTGAGCGTCGGGCGAACAGGGGTAGTCACCCCGACAGCTATTTTACAGCCGGTACGTGTAGCAGGGACGATCGTACAACGCGCTTCTCTTCATAATGCGGGCTACATTCGCGAAAAAGATATTCGTCTTGGCGATTACGTCGTGATTAAAAAAGCGGGCGACATTATCCCGGAAGTTGTTCGTTCGTTACCTGAGCGGCGAACAGGGCAAGAGAAACCGTTCGATATGCCGACGCATTGTCCAGCATGTGCGAGCGAGCTCGTACGACTTGATGATGAAGTGGCTCTCCGTTGCGTCAATCCGCAATGTCCAGCACAAATTCGCGAGGGGCTCATTCACTTCGTCTCACGCCAAGCGATGAATATTGATGGATTAGGGGAAAAGGTGATTGCTCAATTATTTGAGCACGGCCTCGTTCGAAGTGTGGCCGATTTGTACAAGTTAACGAAAGAGCAACTTGTTGCACTAGAACGAATGGGAGAGAAATCAGCAACGAACTTGCTGCATGCGATTGAAGCATCAAAGCAAAACTCGCTTGAACGTTTATTGTTCGGACTTGGGATTCGCCATGTCGGCGCAAAAGCTGCCAAAACGTTAGCGGAACATTTTGAAACGATCGAGCGCCTCCAACAAGCGACAAAGGAAGAGTTGACGTCCATTCATGAAATTGGCGACAAAATGGCGGACTCGATTGTTACGTATTTTTCAAAAGAAGAAGTCAAACAGCTGCTGGACAGTTTGCGTTCACACGGTGTCAATATGGTGTACAAAGGTGCAAAACGGTCAGCTGACGTAAATGCCGCATTTGCTGGAAAGACGTTCGTTTTAACAGGTACGCTACAATCCATGTCGCGAGCGGAGGCGAAAGAAAAAATTGAAGCGCTAGGTGGGAAAGTGACAGGAAGCGTCAGTAAAAAGACAGATGTTGTCGTCGCGGGTGAAGACGCTGGATCAAAATTAGAAAAGGCAAATCAACTTGGCATTACGGTTTGGGACGAAGCGCGTTTTCTTCAAGAAATACAACAATAAAAGCAGGTGTGAATGATGAAAAGGCTGATCATATTGCTCACTTGCACGCTTCTTACTTTGTCAGCATGCGCGCCAAAATTTAATCAAGAAGAGCAAGTTGTGCAAGAAACAGATAATAAAAAACAAAAGGCGATTATTCCAAAGTACAACATTTCTAACTCGTATTATCGCACAATTTTACCGTTTCAACCCGGAGAGGCGCGCGGACTCGTCGTTGAAAATGTGAATACCCGACTAGATATGGATGAATTTGAACTCGGTTTAATGCGCATCGCACAAGACAAGTTTTCTCCGTCACAATATTTATTTCAACAAGGGCAATATTTAGATCGAAAAACGATTGAGTCTTGGCTCAAACGAAAACAAGGAAATGGCGAAGGATTGAATCCTGCGCTCGGAAATGAAGGGACAAATGAAGAAAAAAATAAAAAACATCCACTCTACATTTCACATATTTTAGAGCACAACTACTTAATAAAAACAGGGAACGATAAAGTGCAATTAGGTGGAGTCGTCATCGGGCTTGCGATGAATTCTGTCCATTACTATGAGACGGAAGAAGGGTATCCACGCGAAGTAAAAATTTCAAAGAGCGATATGGAGAAGGAAGGGAAAAAAGCGGCAGAAAAAATTGTTTCTCGTTTGCGTCAAATGGATGGATTAGGAGAAGTACCGATTGTTGTTGGCTTATTTGAACAACAACCGAAATCGTCCATTGTTCCGGGGCACTTTTTTGCGGCTGGTTATGTTGATAAGGGAAGTAACGCCATTCAAGATTGGGAAAAAATAAATGAAGAATATTACGTGTTTCCATCGGATGAAGCGGAAAAAAACCATCGCGATGATTTAGTCAAGTTTTTAAATTTGAAATCCGATATTGAAGAATTTTTTCCGAATTACACAGGGGTGATCGGTAGGGCATTTTACCGTGATGACCAACTACAACAATTGACAATCGACATTGTTATGCAGTTTTACGGAAAAACAGAAGTTGTTGGATTTACGCAATACGTCACAGGTCTTCTCATGGAAAAAATGCCTGATTACATGCCGATTTCTGTTTACATTTCTTCGGTGCGCGGACCGGAAAGTATTATTATAAAAAGCCCAGACAAAAATGAACCGTTTGTTCACATCTACCAACCATAAAAAATTTGAATATGTATGCTCCATCCGTTAGAATGAAATTGTGTGTATGAAAACGCTTTTGTAATTTCAACAAAGGGGGCTTACATATGGTACAACCTTACAAACACGAACCATTTACAGACTTTACAATCGAAGCAAACAAAAAAGCGTTTGAAGAAGGATTGAAAACGGTACAGGCTTATCTCGGTCAAGATTATCCGCTTGTCATTGGCGGCGAACGAATCATGACGGAAGATAAAATTGTTTCCATTAATCCAGCGAATAAAGCAGAAGTTGTCGGTCGCGTAGCGAAAGCGAATAAAGATTTAGCAGAAAAAGCGATGCAAACAGCCGATGCAGCATTTACATGGTGGAGCAAAACGAAGCCAGAAATGCGCGCAGACATTTTATTCCGCGCTGCTGCTATCGTCCGTCGTCGCAAACATGAGTTTTCAGCATTGCTTGTGAAAGAAGCAGGGAAGCCGTGGAAAGAAGCAGATGCTGATACTGCGGAAGCGATTGACTTTATGGAATATTATGCCCGTCAAATGTTGAAATTAAAAGATGGCATTCCTGTTGAGAGCCGTCCAGGAGAAACAAATCGTTTCTTTTACATTCCGCTTGGTGTTGGCGTTGTCATTTCACCATGGAACTTCCCATTTGCGATTATGGCGGGAACAACCGTTGCCGCGCTTGTCACAGGAAATACGGTGCTTTTAAAGCCAGCAAGTGCAACGCCAGTCGTGGCGTATAAATTCGTGGAAGTGTTAGAAGAGGCGGGCCTTCCAGCAGGTGTATTAAACTACATTCCAGGAAGCGGTGCGGAAGTAGGTGATTATTTAGTCGACCATCCGCGCACACGTTTCATTAGCTTCACAGGTTCTCGCGACGTTGGTATTCGTATTTATGAGCGTGCGGCTAAAGTACACCCAGGACAAATTTGGCTCAAGCGCGTCATTGCAGAAATGGGCGGAAAAGACACAATCGTTGTTGACAAAGAAGCAGATTTAGAATTAGCGGCACAATCGATCGTCGCGTCAGCTTTTGGCTTCTCTGGTCAAAAGTGCTCGGCATGCTCGCGTGTTGTCGCGCTTGAAGACGTGTATGACCAAGTATTAAACCGCGTCGTCGAGTTAACGAAGCAATTAAAAGTTGGCAACCCAGAAGAACAAAGCACGTTTATGGGACCAGTGATCGACCAATCGGCGTACAACAAAATTATGGAATATATCGAAATTGGGAAACAAGAAGGCAAGCTTATGACAGGCGGTGAAGGAGACGACTCGAAAGGCTTCTTCATTCAGCCGACGGTGTTTGCTGATCTCGATCCGAAAGCGCGTATTATGCAAGAAGAAATTTTCGGACCTGTTGTGGCGTTTACGAAAGCAAAAGACTTCGATCATGCGCTTGAAATTGCCAACAATACCGAATATGGCTTAACAGGTGCCGTCATTTCAAATAACCGCTTTAACTTAGAAAAAGCGCGTGAAGAATTCCATGTTGGTAACCTTTACTTTAACCGCGGTTGCACAGGTGCCATCGTCGGCTATCATCCGTTCGGTGGGTTCAACATGTCTGGAACAGACTCAAAAGCAGGCGGCCCAGACTACTTACTTCTTCATATGCAAGCAAAAACCGTATCCGAAATGTTTTAATAGAAAACCCCTCTTGGCGAAAACGCTAAGAGGGGTTTCAATTATGTAACATAAGAGCGATAATAAAGAAAAACATCTTTCGTATGATATAGAAGTGGGTGGTGATGGGCGATTGAGTACAAACATGTACGGATTAAAAAAGCAAACCTTTTATACGGTGGATGCTATTGATTATGAAAAGATCAGCAATGAAAAGCTCAAATCGTATATTGATCTCGAAGGAAAGACAATTTTTTTAACGAATGAACGCGGGGAGGCAGTCGTGACGATGAATAAAATCATTGATAAACTATTTGACTTTAAGAAAGCGTTAAATAAACTGCATCAAAGCATCGCGCGTGATGTGGCAAAAGACGACTTAGTTCTTGACGCGACAATTCAACGATTTGAGTTTACGTACGAACTAGCATGGAAATGGATGAAAAGCTACCTAGAATATAACGGAAACAACGAAGTCACAAGTCCGCGAAAAACGATCAAACAAGCGTTTAAAGAAGGGCTTATTCAAGATGGAGCAGCGTGGATTCAAATGTTAGAAGATCGAATCAGAACATCACATACATACGACGAAAAAATAGCGATGGAAATTTATGAACATGTTCGTCAGCGCTATGTTCATCTATTTGATCAGCTATTAGTCGAAATGAAAAAACGAGTTCGTGAATTAGAAGAATAGGGGGAGAATGAGTGAAAAAATTTTTAATAGGAGTTTTGTTGGCGTTTGTCATGTTTGCCCTTTCGCTCTCATTATTTAGCGGTTTTTCTTTCTTTATTGCCATTTTTCCAATTGCAGTACTAGCTGTTCCGTTTATATGTGCGGTAACAGAGGCGCTCATTTCTTTTATCGATGAAAAATGGGGATTTAA
Source organism: Anoxybacillus thermarum (assembly GCF_000836725.1). Lineage (GTDB taxonomy): Bacteria > Bacillota > Bacilli > Bacillales > Anoxybacillaceae > Anoxybacillus > Anoxybacillus thermarum. The sequence continues at coordinate 26,232 of NZ_JXTH01000034.1, forward strand.
ATGGGATTGGGCGGTTGTTTTAGGGATCGCAACGATTACGTCGCTTCCTTTTTATCCTCCTTTTGGCTTTGCAGCCCCGATTTATATGGGAGCACTGGGATATTATGTAGGGAGAAGACTATGTGCTCGATTACATTAGAGGCAATGTAGGTGTGTTCGGGATTATTTAATCCATTTTTGCAAGTGATGTTATGTTTGATAGAGAGAATGATCGATGAAAGAAGTATATGAATCGAATTTCATAGAGAGGGAAATGACCTCTCTATGAAAACAACCGATTTCTCATTTTGAAAAGTTCACGCTCAGTCATTGTTGTTTTATGGACGGTGAAATCGACATCAAGTTGGAGGTTGTTAAGACGCTCGTTGAATTGTTCATAGTGGGAGTCAATTTTTTCGTTTAGTGCGTGGATTTCTTGCTTCATTGCTGTCATTTCACCGCGCATATGATGCACGTCCATCGTTAAAGATTCAAGCTTTGCGTCCGTTTCCTCTTGACGATGGAGAAGAGCGTTCATAAGATCGTAAAGCTCTTTTTGTCCATTTTTTAATGCTTGTTGCTCTTCACGAATGAACTGTTGCTCTTTGCGGAATGCATTCATCTCTTCCCGCAAAGAGTTTATTTCTTCACGGAACGTTTTGTGTTCTTCTCGAATAGCCATTTGTTCTTCCCGAATAGCCCGTTGCTCTTCTCGAATGGCTCGTTGCTCTTCTCGAACGTCTTGTAATTCTTTTTGGATGTCTGTGACGATGGATAAAATTTTCTCCAACACTTGTGCACTCATGTTCTCACCTCCTTTTATACACAACCATATTATAACATCATTCGACAAAAAGAGGGATAAAAATCCCTCTATACTTCCACATCAATAAATTGAAACGATGAAACGTCAAATAAACCTTGGTCGGTTAATTTCAGCTCTGGAATAACCGGCAATGCCAGAAAGGCAAGTGTAATAAATGGGTTAAATTCTTCTGATGATCCAATGATTGTTAAGGCGTCGTGAATCGTTTGTAGCCGTTCTAGCACTTCTTCATATTTTCTCGCTGTCATCAGTCCTCCAATTTCAAGCGGCAATTCTGCTAAAACACGTCCGTTTTCGACGACGACAAGCCCGCCGTTTATACTTTGTATATGTTCAATGGCAGTAATGATGTCGTCATCATTCGTTCCGGTAGCGATGATGTGATGTGAATCATGTGCAATGGATGAGGCGATTGCCCCTTTTTTTAATTGGAATCCGTTGACGATGCCAACACCGACTCCAAGCCCACGGTGACGTTCGACAACAACAAGTTTTAGTAAATCTTGCTTGAGTGTCGGTTGGAAGACACCATTTTGGACGTTTACTTCTGTGATGAGACGTTTTGTATGCAAATGATTTGGAATAATTCGGATGACATTAGCACAATTTCCACGCGTAAATGGAATTTGTATATCTTCTTTTGTTACTTTTTTTGCATGAACGGATTGTATAATTGTTTTGTCAACCGAAGTTGTTTTTGTCACGGAAAAGGTAGCGTGTCCGTTGTCAGCAACGAGCGCCCCTTTTTTAAAGACATGCGTAATCGAAAATGACTGTAAATCATCCACAAGCAAAAAGTCGGCATCATACCCAGGGGCGATAGCGCCTTTCGTATATAGGCGATAACATTCTGCTGCATTTAATGTCGCCATTTGAATCGCTGTTATCGGCTCTATACCAGCTTGAATCGCTAGGCGAATATGATGATCGATGCTCCCTTCAGTGACAAGCTCGTCAATATGCTTATCGTCTGTGCAAAATAAAAAACGGCGCGCGTTATACGTATTGACTGCTGGAAGTAGTTTGTGCAAATCTTTTGCGACGGATCCTTCGCGAATTAAAACATACATGCCGCGTTGAACGCGAGCGAGCGCTTCGTCTACGGTGACACACTCGTGATCGGTATGAACATTGGCGCTTCGGTACACGTTCACGGCTGTCTCATCAAGACCAGCTAAATGCCCGTCAATCAGTTTGCCTACGGCATGGGCTGTGGAAAGTTTTGCGAGCATCTGCTGTTTTCCTTGTAGAAGGGACGGATAGTCCATCACTTCCGCAAGTCCGAGCACGCGCGGATGAGAAAAAAACGGTGCTAACTGTTCGGCATGAAGTGTCGCGCCAGCGTGTTCAAAATCGGTTGCAGGTACGCACGACGGCAACATCACATACACATCAAGCGGAATGTTGTTCGAATCGTTTAGCATAAATTCAATGCCTTTTGTTCCTGCGACGTTGGCGATTTCATGAGGATCTGTAATGACGGTAGTGACACCGTGTGGAACGACGACGCGAGCAAATTGGCTCGGTGTAACCATTGATGATTCAATGTGGACGTGTCCGTCAATTAGCCCAGGGCAAACGTATTTCCCTTTGGCGTCAATGACGGTGTGCCCATCATATGTACCGATACCAACAATTTTTCCATCGGCAATCGCAATATCCGCTTGCACGATTTCGTGTGTAAAGACGTTGACAATTTTTCCATTTTTGACGACAACATCGGCGAATTGTTTTTTTGAAGCTACAGCAAGTTGTTTCATTGATGTTCCTCCTCTCCAACTCGATACGAGGAGCAATCCTCGTAGTCAAACGATTTACGGTCGTTTGGTAGAAACTTTCGAACCATATTTCCGAAATTATACGAGTTGTTTTTTTGAAAATTTTTTTCATTCTACACTGACACTTTTTTTTCGTCAATGAGAGATTTTTTACGGAGTCAGTCAAGACTTTGTGGAGAACATTTTTTCGGTTCACTACGGGTGTTGTCAATCACTAGTTAGCGAACCATTTTCAGGAATTGATATCGTAAGCGCTTTTGGACTCTCATCCCTCATCTTGAAGTGATGATATTGTATTCCATTTTTTTACACCCAACCAAAATCCCGAAGCGCCGACAACGCTTGATGGATCGGCGTCCCGGATGACCGCTGCAGACACGGTAGATTCTGACGCACCACATCTGCCCACAACCGTCCTGCCTTCCGTTTGGCCTGTTCAACCCGCTTGGAC
>NZ_JXTH01000035.1 GCF_000836725.1 Anoxybacillus thermarum
GTCCAAGCGGGTTGAACAGGCCAAACGGAAGGCAGGACGGTTGTGGGCAGATGTGGTGCGTCAGAATCTACCGTGTCTGCAGCGGTCATCCGGGACGCCGATCCATCAAGCGTTGTCGGCGCTTCGGGATTTTGGTTGGGTGTAAAAAAATGGAATACAATATCATCACTTCAAGATGAGGGATGAGAGTCCAAAAGCGCTTACGATATCAATTCCTGAAAATGGTTCGCTAACTAGTGATTGACAACACCCGTAGTGAACCGAAAAAATGTTCTCCACAAAGTCTTGACTGACTCTAGCTGTGTTTCTGCTTTTTCTTTTTGCGGCATTAAGTTTAAAATAATAATGTTTAACGGTCGAATGTCTTGGGAATAGGCGCGATCTTCATCCATGACGAAAATATTTTCTTGTTCTAATATTTCTTTAGCTGGAAGATCACGAGGAATATTAATTGGCAATGTTCTCAACCTCCATTTACATCATATAAATATATTCATTATAAAAATTTTTAGAAAATTGTTCAATGTTTTTTGTCTTATTGATTTTTCTATTTGCATTGTTGTATTCTTGTAAAAGCAAGAATGATTTGGAGGGATGAACGTATGTTTATGTCATATGAAGAATATATGCGTCAAGTCGTACAGCCGATGCGTGATGAATTAGTCAGCGGTGGCTTTAAAGAATTACGTACGAGTGAAGAAGTGGAACAATTTATGGAAAAAGTAGAAGGAACGACGTTTGTTGTCATTAATTCCGTTTGTGGTTGTGCGGCAGGGCTTGCACGTCCAGCGGCTATTCAGGCGGTACAAATGAGCGAGAAAAAACCAGACCATCTTGTGACAGTATTTGCTGGACAAGATCGTGAAGCAACGGCTAAAATGCGTGAGTATTTTGTTGGCATTGAACCTTCTTCGCCATCGATGGCCTTATTAAAAGGAAAAGAAGTTGTTCATTTTATTCCGCGCCACGATATTGAAGCAAATTCTCTTGAAAATATTATGCAAAATATTATGCAAGCTTTTGAAAAACATTGTTAAGGGTGTCCGATTGACATCCTTTTTCTTTTGGGGTGAACGTATGATTGTGACAACTGCTGGCCGAACAAATGAACAAATGATTGAAAAAGCGAAACAAATTGCCGATGAATTACAAATTCCGTACATCCCGCGTCAGAAACGTTCCATTACAGCCATTCAGCAACAGATAGCTGAACCTGTTTTGGTCGTTGGGAAAGAAAGATTAGAAATCCATTTGATTAACGGAGATGAACCGTTATTTTTTCATCCAAATTCTGCTTCCTTTCGTGCAAAGCGTATTTTAAAAGGAGAAAGTGAACCATTTTTACAAGCGACGAAATTACAAAAAGGGATGACGTTTTTAGATTGTACGCTTGGATTAGCAGCTGATAGCATAATCGCTAGCTTAGTTGTTGGTGAGGAAGGAAAAGTGGTGGGAATTGAAGGGAGTGCACATATCGCTTACTTAACAAAACAAGGATTACGTCATTGGGAAAGTGATGTCGTTGAACTTAATGAAGCGATGCGGCGCATTCATGTAAAGCATGCCGATTTTCGCTCTTTTTTAGCGCAATGTGATGATCAGTCATATGATGTTGTTTATTTGGATCCGATGTTTGAAGTAACTATTGATGAAGCGGACGGAGTAAGGGGACTAAAACAGGCAGCGCTATATACGAATGTTACAGCAGAAGATATCGAACAAGCAAAACGAGTAGCTCGACAGCGAGTTGTACTAAAAGATCATTGGCAAAGTTCACGTTTTGAGCAATTTCATTTTTTCGTTTATCGAAGAAAGACGGCAAAATTTCATTTTGGTACGATTGAACTTTCATAAATGACGCAAAATAAGACAGTAGGAGGTGAATGAAATGGGGAAACGAAAAAAAGATGCTTCGAAAACAGGATTAAGTTCACCAGAGATCAAAGGACAAGGTACGACTGAACACGAAACAGGAAACATTGGAGTAGATTCGAGTCGCAAAAAAACAAAGCGGATGTAAACTACCACATTATCGTGGTAGTTTTTTTTGTAAAAAAAGAAATTAAAATACTTTTATAACAATTATAATCATTTTTTCTTTACAATTTTAAAAAAAACATTTACAATTGAATAGATCCTCTCCCTTAACCCTTTTCCCGAACGAAGTTGAATACGTTTTACAGCAAAAGATGCAGAATTTGATGGAGGTGTGGATATGTCAATGACGAAAAAAATTTTACTAGGAATGTTTGCAGGAATTATCGTTGGACTCATTTTCAACTTAGCTCTTCCAACAGAATGGTTTGACCTCGCAAAAACATACGTACTCAATCCGCTTGGAACAATATTTATTAACTTAATTAAACTGCTTGTTGTTCCAATTGTTTTTGTATCGCTCGTTTTAGGAGCAGCTGGTGTTGGTGATCCGAAAAAGCTTGGTCGTATTGGTATGAAAACAATTGCATTCTTTTTAATTACTACTTCTCTTGCACTTATAATTGCTTTAACATTAGGATCTGTCATTCGTCCAGGAGAAGGGAATTTTAATTTAGAAGGGGCATCGTTTGAAAAGAAAGAAGCTCCGCCGGTTGTAGATACATTATTGAATATTATCCCAACAAACCCATTCCAAGCCATGGTTGAAGGAAATATGTTACAAATCATTGTATTTGCGGTGCTTGTTGGAATGGCTGTCGCCCGCCTTGGTGATCGAGTAAAACAGGTGAGAGTCACCATAGAGCAAGCAAATGATCTTCTCATGTATTTAGTAGAATGGGTGATGAAGTTTGCGCCATATGGTGCATTCGCATTAATTGCTATTGCGATCGGCGGACAAGGATTTGATGCGATTGCAGCGATGGGGAAATATATGTTTGCTGTATTGTTAGCTTTATTTATTCATTTCTTCGTCGTGTATGGTACGGCAGTATGGACACTTGGGAAAATGAGCCCTATCGCACTTATTAAAGGATTTTCTCCAGCGATGGCTGTTGCGTTTAGTACATCAAGCAGCAATGCTACGTTGCCAGTATCGATGGAAACGGCACAAAAAAATTTAAACGTTCCGAAAAGCATTAGCGGTTTTGTTCAACCTCTTGGGGCCACGATTAATATGGATGGAACAGCCATTATGCAAGGTGTGGCAACGATGTTTATCGCACAAGTGTATGGTGTGGACTTAACAGTTAGTGATCTTTTGACCGTCATTTTAACAGCAACACTTGCGAGTATTGGTACAGCAGGCGTTCCAGGTGTTGGTTTAATTATGCTTTCCATGGTGTTAACATCCGTCGGTCTACCTGTTGAAGGAATTGCCCTTATTTTAGGTGTTGACCGCTTACTCGATATGACGAGAACAGTCGTGAATATTACAGGTGATGCGGCATGTGCAGTTATTATTGCAAAATCGGAAGAAAAATACGAAAAACAATATGAGAAAGCAAGTTAAACGAGGGAATACATCCCTCGTTTATTCTTTATAATAAATAAGGTGGGAAAAACAGCGACAGTCCGATGAGCCAAATTTTTTTACAATCCATTGTCCTTTGTATTGTTGAAACAGCTGTTGGGCTCGTTCACATTCGCTTAGTTCGGAGGAATACGTTTGAACGTGTGTAATTTCACCGTATGGACGAATGTAATCGATATGCCAGTGCTTTCGTTTTTCTAGTTGCATATGACGTTGAATACGTGATTGAATGTTTCGTTTCGCACTCCCTACATAAATATAGTTTCCGCTCGGGAATAAAAAACTGCCCAATCGACCGACTTTTATAGTAACATCGCTAGATATGGTAAAGAAAATGGCGTACACTGTATGTTGATTGTCAAACATTTCTCACACCTCTTAAAAATTTGTCATTGAAAAATGAAGATCTTAGCAATACAATAAAAGAAGCGTATGTATAAAAAAAGGAGATGACGTTATGCTTTCAAATATCGGAGTACCTGGCTTAATTTTAATCCTTGTCATCGCTCTTGTCATTTTCGGACCGAAAAAACTACCTGAAATCGGACGGGCTTTTGGTGAAACATTGCGTGAATTTAAAAAGTCAACAAAAGGACTGCGTGATGAAGTATTAGAGGAGCTTGAGGAAAAGAAAGAAGCGCGTAAATCATAAGGCGGCAACGATGTGTTGCCGTTTTTAACATGGAAAAAGGTTGGTGTTTACGCTCGTGGAAGAAAAGAAACGATATGAAGATAAAGAGATGACGTTAGTCGAACATTTGGAAGAATTACGCAAACGCGTGTTTATTGTTGTTGGAGCCCTTATTTTATTTTTTATTTTAGGATTTATTTTTGTGCAAGATTTATACCGTTGGCTTATTGCTGATTTAGATGTGAAGCTAACGATTTTAGGTCCGACCGATATTTTATGGGTATATGTGATGTTAGCTGGCGTGTTTGCAATTACAATGACGATTCCTGTATTTGTTTGGCAAGTATGGATGTTCGTGAAGCCTGCTCTTACGCCACGGGAGCGAAAAGTAACGCTTTCATATATTCCAGCTACGTTTTTACTTTTTGTACTCGGCTTATGCTTTGGGTACTTTGTTGTATTGCCTATGGTGTTTCATTTTTTAATGAGCCTCGGTGAAGATTTGTTCGCAACGATGTTTACAACAGAAAAGTATTTTCGGTTTATTTTGAACATGACGATTCCGTTTGCGATATTGTTTGAATTACCGATTATCGTTATGTTTTTAACAAGCATTGGCATTATTAATCCATACGCGTTACAAAAAGTAAGAAAATACGCGTATTTTGTATTAGTAATTATTGCGGTTACGATTACACCACCAGATTTTATTTCTGACTTTTTAGTAACGATCCCGTTGCTTTTGTTATATGAAGTAAGTATATCAATCTCAAAATTTGTGTATAAACGAAAAGAAAAACAGTCGGAGCAAGAAGCGTCTTCCAAATAGGAGGCGCTTTTTTATCTACTTATTATAATAAAAACTATTTTCACGTTGTTAATATATTTAAGAACATTTTATGACAATTATCCCATGAAAATAACATAAAGGGAAATAATGATATATAATTAGCTGTAAACGTTATCATGTAAAGGGGAGGAGCTATGTGAAAAGAAAAACTATTTTAGAAGAAGTGCTTGATCGCGGTTTTACGAGACGCGATTTTTTAAAAATGTGTACGGCGCTTGCGGCGACCATGGGACTTGATTTTTCACAAACGGACCAAGTGGTTGCAGCGATGGAAAAGAACCAGCGTGTTCCGGTTATTTGGTTACAGTTTCAAGACTGTACAGGGTGCTCTGAATCATTTATTCGTTCGACGCATCCGAAAGTGGAAAGTGTGCTGTTAAATATGATTTCTCTCGAGTATTCGGAAGCGCTTTCTGCTGCTTCGGGTCATCAAATTGAAGCTGCACTCGAACATGTTCTTGAACATTATCCGGGAGAATACATACTTGCAGTGGAAGGAAGCTTGCCAACAGACGATGCATTTTTAACCGTTGGGGGCGTATCGGCAAAAGAAACGTTTCTTCGCGCTGCTAAAGGAGCAAAAGCGATTATTGCATATGGAAGCTGTTCATCGTGGGGAGGGATTCCTGCGGCATATCCAAATCCAACAAAAGCCAAACCAATTACGCATTTTGTGAAAGATAAACCTGTTGTATTAGTGCCGGGATGTCCGCCAATTGCAGAAGTCATGACTGGTGTCATTGCGCATATTATTACGTTTGGCAAACTTCCAGAGCTTGATCATCTTGGCAGACCGAAAGCATTTTATCGTCATCGTATTCACGATAAATGTAATCGTCGCGCATATTTTGATGCAGGCTTATTTGCGGAATCGTTTGATGATGAGGGAGCAAGACAAGGATATTGCCTATATAAAGTAGGATGTAAGGGGCCAACAACATATAACTCCTGTGCGGAAATGCGCTGGAACGGTGGGGTTAGTTATCCAATTCAATCCGGCAATCCATGTATCGGTTGCTCCGAGAAAGGTTTTTGGGATAACGGTCCATTCTTCGTTCGTCGTGCAAAAATCCCTGCATCTCAAACGACGATTAATCCAGAAACGGTCGGAGCGATTGCGGTTGGTGTGACTGCTGCAGGTGTCGCTGCTCATGCTGCGGTAACAGCAATGAAGAAAAAAGACGAACATCATGATCGAGGTGAATAAAGATGACAGAACGTATTGTTGTCGATCCAGTAACACGAATTGAAGGGCATTTACGCATTGAAGTAGATGTTGATGACAGCGGTGTCATTCAAGAAGCATTTAGTTCAGGTACAGCGGTTCGTGGCATTGAGTTAATTGTACGAGATCGCGATCCACGGGATGTTTGGGCATATGTGCAACGCATTTGCGGTGTTTGTACAACAACTCATGCTTTAGCTTCAATCCGTTCCGTTGAAGATGCGCTTGATATTAAAATTCCGAGAAACGCACATTTGATTCGTGACATTATGAACGCGGCTGTTTTTTTACATGACCATGTCGTTCACTTTTATCATTTGCACGCATTTGATTGGATTGACGTATTAAGTGCACTTAAAGCAGATCCAAACGAAACAAGCCGTATTGCTCAGTCGCTCTCTAGTTGGCCAAAATCGTCTCCGGGTTATTTTAAAGACATTCAAATGAAAGTACAAAAAGTTGTGGATAGCGGGCAACTCGGCATTTTTGCAAACGGCTATTGGGGGCATAAAGCATATAAGTTACCACCTGAAGTGAATTTACTTGCCGTTGCTCATTATTTAGAAGCGCTCGATTGGCAAAAAGAAATTGTGAAAATTCATACGATTTTTGGTGGAAAAAACCCACATCCTCACTATGTCGTCGGTGGGATGGCTACACCGATTGATGTAAATAGCGATAATGCCATTCATGCCGAACGTTTGATGCATGTTTCGCAAATTATCGATCAGGCAGTAGAGTTTGTAAATAATGTTTACATCCCAGACTTATTGGCGATCGGCTCATTTTATAAAGATTGGACATATGGTGGTGGTTTAAACAACTATTTATGTTATGGAGATTTTTCAACAGGCGATATTCGAGACGTTCACTTATACCGTTTCCCACGTGGTGTCATTTTAAATGGAAACTTCAATGAAGTGCTCGATGTCGATCCGAAAGATCCAGAACAAGTAAAAGAGTTTATCGATCACTCGTGGTATACGTATGACGGAAAAGAAGGGGGCGTTGGTAAGCATCCGTGGGAGGGTGAAACATCACTTCGTTATACAGGACCAAAGCCACCGTTTAAAACATTAAATACAGATGAAAAATATAGCTGGTTAAAATCCCCAAGATGGAAAGAGCATCCGATGGAAACAGGGCCACTTGCACGCATGCTCGTTGGCTATGCTTTAAAGAAAGATGAGTTTGTCGGATTAATAGATGACACGTTGAAAAAATTGAATTGGCCGCTTGAAGCGATGCGTTCAGCACTTGGTCGCACAGTAGCGCGCGGACTTGAGTCCATTCTTGTTGCAAAATGGATGCGTGACGATATGGACGCATTATTGGCGAATATTCGCAATGGAAACCAAATTACATTTGATCGAACAAAATGGGAGCCAAGTACATGGCCGAAAAAAGCAAAAGGAGTCGGATGGATGGAAGCGCCACGTGGAGCGCTAGGTCATTGGATTGAGATTGAAGATGGAAAAACGAAAAACTATCAAGCGGTTGTTCCGACGACCTGGAACGCTTCACCGCGTGACCATAAAGGACAAATTGGTGCGTATGAAGCATCTTTAAAAGGAACGCCATTGCTTGATAAAGAAAAGCCGTTAGAGATTTTGCGCATCGTCCATTCGTTCGATCCATGTTTAGCATGTGCGGTTCATTTAACAGATCTTGAATCGAAACAAACGACTCATATTCGTATTGGATAGGAGGGGAGTGTATGTCGATCCCAACAAATCCAAAAATTGAACAAAAACGGACGGAAGTCATTTGGAAGCGATCACGAAAAGCAAAACATATTGAATTAAACGATCACATGGTGAAAGTGTACGTATGGGAGCTACCTGTTCGTATTTTTCACTGGATTAATGCTTTTTCTATTCTAGTGTTAATGATTACGGGCGTGTTCATTGGCCGCCCGTTCGTGTCCGCATCTATTCAAGAAGAGGCATATTATTCCTTTTTAATGGGATGGGCGCGCTACGTTCACTTTTTTGTTGCTTTTCTTTTTACTATTAATCTAGCTGTTCGTTGGTATTGGGTGTACAAAGGAAATGAGCATGCAACATCGAATCCGTTTCGCCTTTCTTTTTGGAAGGAAGCGTTTGAAACAATAAAATATTACTTATTTATGAAAAACAATAAAAAACATTACATTGGGCATAATCCACTCGCCCAATTAAGTTATTGGATTTTTATTGGTCTTGGTTCGATCATTATGATGCTTACAGGTTACTATTTATTATTTGAACCACAACCAGAATCAATTTATGGAAAAATGTTTATGTGGGTTGCCCATTTATTTGGTGGCGATAGCTATTCCGTTCGTTCGTGGCATCATCTTGTGGCATGGGGGTTTATCATTTTTACTGTTGTACACGTATATATGGCATTTCGTGAAGACTATTTACAACGAAATGGAACGATGTCATCCATTTTTACTGGCTATAAACTAGAAAGAAAAAAAGAAGCATTAGGTGAACAGGATGAAAAATAAAAAAATAACTGTTCTCGGAATAGGAAACTTACTATATTCCGATGAAGGAGTAGGCATTCATATTTTGCCTTTATTAGAAGAAAAATTGGCGAAATACGACGAGGTAGAAGTGATTGAAGGCTCAACTGATGGGATGCGTTTACTTGGGACAATTGAAGAGACGGAGTATTTGGCAATTGTCGATGCTGTCAATGCAGGGAAAGAAGCAGGAACAATCGTTACGTTAATCGATGATGAAATTCCAGCATATTTTGGAATTAAAATGTCCATTCATCAACTCGGTTTTCAAGAAGTGTTGTCAGCCGCCAAAATACGTCAAACATGTCCAAAACAAATGGTTTTATTTGGTGTTCAACCTGCATCTTTATGTCTCGGATTAGAGTTATCGCCAATTGTCCAAGCGCAACTTCCACACGTTGTTGAGCGAGTTGTTCACCAAGTAGAGAAGTGGTGTCGTACGCCATGAATCGCCTGCAATTTTTAAAAATGATGCGTAATAGTTTAATTGAAACAATGAAAGAAGCTTCCGCCCCATTATTAGAAGACGAGGTGGAAAAAGTGAAGAAATTATTTTCTAATCATCGCACGTGGCATGCTATTGGCCCGTGCGATGATATATGTGACGTTGAAATCAAAACTGTTGATCGCATCCCGCTCATTGTTTACAAACATGAAGGGACGTTATATGTAAGAAAAGCTATTTGTTCACATTGTCAAGTCATGCCGCATTATATTCAGCAAGACCATCGTTTTATTTGCTTGTATTGTGATCGTGAATGGCATGTATTTTCACAAAAAGGAACGTTGCATATGCCACTTCTTCCTACAAAACGAGAAGGAGATGAGTGGTATGTGCAAATAGAAAGGGATTCTTATGCATGAGATGGCGCTAATGGGAGAAATCGTTCAGTTAATCGAGCAAGATGCTCAAATGAAAAAGATAAAATATGTAAAAAAAGTAGAATTGCTTGTTGGCACGTTAAGCAATGTGCTTCCGGATGCATTACAATTTGCGTTTGATGTGTATAAAATGCAAGCAAATAACAGTTTAACAATGGATGCTGAATTGATCATTCATATAGAGAAAGCGAAAGCAGTTTGCGCAATTTGTGGAAGCCAATATGAGCCCGTGACAAAAATTGCTCAATGTCCAACATGTTTACTTCCGAGTGGAAACATTGTAGAAGGAGAAACATTTCGTATATTGGCATATGAAGGGAGTTTGACGCATGAAAATTACATTGGAAGTTGATGTGTTAACAAACAATAACCGTGCAGCTGCGTTTAACCGTCAATTATTTGAGGAAACGAATACGCTTGTCATCAATATAATGAGCTCACCGGGCGCAGGGAAGACAACCATTTTAGAGAAGACGATTGAGACGTTAGCAAATGAGTTTCGTATCGGTGTCATTGAAGGGGATTTAGCAACAGAAAAAGATGCAGATCGTATTCGTGCCCTTGGTGCGCAAGCCGTACAAATTAATACGCATGGAGGGTGCCATTTAGATGCTCGTATGATTGCGGCTGTTTTACCGCAATTTGATTTTCAACATCTTGATATTTTATTTATTGAAAATGTAGGAAATCTTGTTTGTCCATCCGGTTATGATTTAGGGCAGCAACATAAAGTAGCTGTGTTAAGCGTACCAGAAGGGAATGACAAAATCCCAAAATATCCGACGATGTTTATGAGAACAGAGCTTGTTTTACTAAATAAAATTGATTTACTACCGTATCTTGATTTTGATGTCGAACAAGCGAAAGAAGATTTATCATGTATTCATCCACAGTCTAAGTTGCTTCCGTTGTCAGCAAAAACGGGTGAAGGCATGGATGAATGGTTACATTGGATTCGAGAAGGGGTTGCCCGATGCAAAAAGCAGTCAATATCACAGTGAAAGGACGAGTGCAAGGAGTTGGCTTCCGTCCTTTTATTTTCGCACTTGCCCAGCGATATCAAGTAAAAGGAACAGTCCAAAATAATATGGATGGGGTTTTTATTCATATAGAAGGCGATGCATATGCAGTTGACCAGTTTATTTACTCTTTACCGATGGAGGCACCGCGGCTATCTCGCATCGATGAGATGGTCGTAACTTTATCACAATGGCGTGCTTTTAAAAATTTTTCTATCATTACGAGCGAACGAACAGGAAGTTCTTCGCTCGTAATTCCAATTGATACGGCTGTTTGTGAAGATTGTTTACGAGAAATGTATGATCCAAATGATCATCGGTATCGCTATCCGTTTATTAATTGCACACAATGTGGCCCTCGTTATACAATCATTGAACAGTTACCGTACGATCGTCCGTTTACATCGATGCGCTCGTTCCAAATGTGTGAACGATGTGAACAAGAGTACAAAGATCCTATGAACCGCCGTCATCACGCTCAGCCTATTGCTTGTCCAACATGCGGTCCATCTGTTGCATTATTGATGCCAGATGGGCAAGCGATGCAAGGGGATGCCATTGAACAAGCGAAGGAATATATTCGTGCTGGGGCGATTGTTGCGGTGAAAGGATTAGGTGGATATCACTTAGCTTGTGATGCGACAAATGAAATGGCTGTTCGACAATTACGAATAAGAAAACGGCGGCCTCATCGTCCGCTAGCTATTATGGCAGCCTCCCTTGATATTGTAGAACAATTATGTCATGTCACTGCGGAAGAAAAACAGTTGTTAACTTCGCCGGAAGCTCCCATTGTTGTTGTTAAACAAAGAAAAAACACAATGATTGCTTCATCGGTTGCTCCGGGGTTACAAACAGTTGGAGTGATGTTACCGTACACCCCACTTCACCATTTATTGCTTGATGACCGATTGCCTGTTGTCGTGATGACGAGTGCGAATCGTTCAGGGGTGCCAATGATATACGAAGACGACCAAGCTTTACGTGATTTACAAGGCATTGCTGATTATTTTCTTGTACATAATCGTCCGATTGTTCACCCTATTGATGATTCTGTTGTTCAAATAGAGAGTGGCAAGATTCATTTTATTCGACGAGCGCGTGGCTTTGTTCCCGATCCATTAGAGACGAAGTATGACGTTCATGAAATTGTAGCACTTGGTGGTCAACAAAAAAATGCATTCGCGTTTGGGAGACATCATCAAATTTTTTTAGGGCCTCATATTGGTGACTTAGAGCATGTAGAAGTCGTTGAACATTTCCAAAGGGAATACGAACATTTACGCACTTGGATGGGAGTAACGCCAAAAACAATTGCTGTTGATTTGCATCCAAATTATGAAACGTGGAATATCGCAAAACAATGGAATGCCGACATTGTAGCTGTCCAACACCATCATGCACACATGGTTTCGTGCATGGTGGAAAATCATATACACTCTCCTTGTTTTGGACTTATTTTAGATGGAACAGGATACGGGGAGGACGGACATATATGGGGGTTTGAGCTACTGTACGGAGATGCTTCGCAATATAAACGGCTCGGGCATTTAACGTATACTCCGCTTCCAGGTGGAGAACGTTGCATCAAAGAGCCTTGGCGTACAGCAATCGGCATGCTGGGACATTATTTCGGCGAACAAGGATATGCTCTGGCGGAGAAGCGATTTGCCGAACGAGCACAAGAGGTACGTGTATTAAAAAAAATGGTCGAAAAAGGACTACACTCTCCTTTAGCAGGTACGTGCGGGAGGCTATTTGACGCCGTTAGTGCCTTTTTGCACGTTTGCACGCATAGTACGTACGATGGGGAGGCGGCTGTTCGACTTTCTGAATTAATTGATGATACAAAAATATATGAAGCTTATCCGTTTCATATAAAAAAACAGGATGAATGGGAAATTGATTTGGCAAAGATGTGGCAAGCGATATGGGAAGATGTTGAAGCTCATGAACAAGTAAATATTATTGCTGGCCGCTTCCATGAAACAGTCGTGCAAGCGTCTGTTGAATTAGTTCGTTTAGCTTTACAAAAATATCCAAAATACGAACGAAATATCGTATTATCTGGAGGAAGTATGCATAATCGTTATATCGTTAAACGTCTTCGTCAAGAACTCAGTAAGCTTGGATTGTGTGTTTACACGCATCAAAAAGTACCGTGCAATGATGGAGGACTAGCTCTTGGACAGTTAATCATCGCAGCACATAGGAGGGATCGTGTATGTGTGTAGGAGTACCGGCAAAAGTGTTACATATTGAAGGTTTTTCCGCACGAGTAGATGTCATGGGATCACAAATGGATGTTGGAATCATTTTTGTTCCTGAAGTCAAAATTGGCGACTATGTCATTGTGCATGCTGGACAGGCGATGTCGATTATTGATGAACAGTATGCAAAAGAAAGTTTGGAAGAATGGAGGAAGCTAGTCGATGCTAGACGTGATGGATAGCCCAACTCGTTCAGCGCTCAGTCGAACGTTGTTAAAAGAAGTACAGACGTTAGCAAATCAGTTTCAACAAACGTTTGGGCGAATGCCCTCGTTTATGGAAGTGTGCGGTTCACATACGATGGCACTTGCTCGTACGGGAGTAAAAAAAGCGCTCGAAGGATACGTTCGTCTCATTTCTGGTCCTGGTTGCCCTGTTTGCGTCACTGATCAAGTAACAATTGATGCAATGATTTCTTTGACAGATGGTGCGGATCGAATCATTTGCACATTTGGCGACATGATGCGGGTGCCTGGATCTTATGGAACGTTGATGCAAGCGAAGACAGAAGGAAAAGATGTGCGTGTCGTCTACTCTCCAGTTGATGCGGTTCGTATTGCTGAACAGCATCCGTATCAAGAAGTTATTTTTTTAGGGATAGGCTTTGAGACAACCATTCCGATTTTAGCAGCAGCAGTAAAAGAAGCAGAAGAAAAACAAGTGCACAATTTTTCGATGTGGATGTCGACAAAGCTAGTGGAGCCAATTTTGCGGCAATTACTTCACGATGGAGAAGTGTCACTAGACGGTTTTTTACTGCCTGGGCATGTATCCATGGTGATGGGAAGAGCGCATTTTGAATTTTTAGCAACAGAATACAATATGCCTGCGGTAATTAGTGGATTTGAAGCATTAGATATGTTAAGTGCTATTCGTCATTTATTAATATTGGCACTCAAACAGCACGCTATTGTATTAAACGATTATAAAAGCGTAGTGAATGAACAAGGAAATGTACAAGCGAAATATTGGATGAGCCATTATTTCACATTATGCGATGAGGCGTGGCGCGGTATCGGAGTGATTTCACAAAGTGGAATGGATTTTAAGAAAGAGTATGATCGGTTTAACGCAAAGGTGAAGTTTTCTGTTTTAACGCGCGAACCGCGTCGAACAAAGTGTCGGTGTGGAGAAGTCATTCGTGGGCTTATCGATCCACCACAATGTGTATTGTTTGGGAAAGCATGTACACCGCTTCATCCGATTGGACCTTGTATGGTGTCATCAGAAGGCAGTTGTGCAGCGTATTATCAATATATGAGGGAGGAGTAACGAATGGAGCGAATAACGCTCGCCCACGGGGACGGAGGACAGTTAGCTCATCAGCTCATTTCGGATATTTTTGTTTCTATGTTTCATAACGATCGTCATGCAAAATTCGATGCGGCTACGTTTACGTTAGACCTGCATGAGCTAGCAATGACAACGGATAGTTTTGTCGTTAAACCTCTTTTCTTTCCAGGCGGAAACATTGGAAAGTTAGCGGTAGCTGGAACAATAAATGATTTAGCGGTCGTTGGAGCGATCCCGAAAGTTATGACTTGTAGTTTTATTATCGAAGAAGGGTTTCCAATTTGTGATTTAAAAACGATCGTGCAATCGATGGCTGAAGAAGCAAAAAAAGCAAATGTGGCGATTGTTGCGGGCGATACAAAAGTCGTTGAACGTGGTAGTGCGGATGGATTATATATTAATACAACTGGGATCGGAGTCATTTCCCATCCGCTTGATCCTAAAATGTGTGAAGGAGACTCGGTCATTGTCAGCGGTTCAGTTGGTGATCATGGAGTAGCTATATTAGTGGCCCGAGGGGAATTAGGTCTTGTATCAACGGTTGAGAGCGACTGTGCAACATTGTATCCGCTCATTGCCAAAGCGTTACAAGCAAGTCAACGCATTCGCCTGATGCGCGATCCAACCCGCGGGGGATTAGCGACTGCCCTTGTAGAAATTTGTGAAGATTTTGGTGTAACGATTGAGTTGGAGGAAGAACGTATTCCAGTAAAACAAGAAGTGGAAGGAGCATGTGAATTGCTCGGTTTTGATCCACTTTATTTGGCTAACGAAGGAAAAGTGGTCATGATTGTTCCGAAAGAAGATGAACAGGCTGTTCTTGATGCCCTTCGTTCTCAACCTGAAGGAAAAGATGCAGCTGTGATCGGAACTGTTCGAGCAACAAACAAAGGTCAATTATTGTTGCGAACACCGCTTGGCACAACACGACGATTATATCGATTAACAGGATTAATGTTGCCACGTATTTGTTAAACCGTAGGGGAATCCTGCGGTTTTTGTCTTTCCTACTTTTATGGTTTATGTCATAATAAATGACAGTACATAAAAAAAGGTGAGGGTGTTATGAAGCAGTATTTACAATTACTTGAAGATATTTTACAAAACGGTGTGTATAAAGATGACCGTACGGGAACAGGGACAATTTCTGTATTTGGACGTCAATTGCGTTTTGATTTACGCGAAGGATTTCCTTTACTTACAACAAAAAAGTTACATATTCGTTCGATTATTCATGAATTACTTTGGTTTTTAAGTGGGGATACGAATATTCGTTATTTAAAAGAAAATGGTGTAACAATTTGGGATGAATGGGCAGATGAAAACGGAGATTTAGGACCGGTGTATGGAGCTCAATGGCGTTCATGGAGGGGAGCGGATGGTCGAACGATTGATCAAATTAGCGAAGTGATTGAACAAATAAAGCACAATCCAAATTCGCGCCGTCTTTTAGTAAGCGCATGGAATGTTGCGGAATTAGACAATATGAAGTTACCTCCTTGCCATTATGCTTTTCAGTTTTACGTGGAAAATGGAACGTTATCGTGTATGTGGCAACAGCGTTCGGTTGATACGTTTTTAGGTCTTCCGTTCAATATCGCAAGCTATGCACTACTTACGCATATGGTTGCTCAACAATGCGATCTACAGCCAAAAGAACTCATTTTTACTGGTGGTGATGTTCATTTATATACGAATCATATCGAACAAGCGAAGTTGCAATTAACGAGAGAACCGCGCCCACTTCCGAAATTAGTCATTAAACGAAAACCAGCGTCTATCTTCGAATATCGCTTTGAAGATTTTGAAATTGTTGATTATCATCCGCATCCGCACATTAAAGCGGATGTGTCTGTGTGAGGGAAGTGAGTCAATTGATTTCTATTATTGTCGCGATGGATCGAAATCGAGTCATTGGTTGGAACAATACATTACCTTGGCACTTACCGGCGGATTTAGCTTATTTTAAACATGTAACTATGGGTCATCCGATTGTCATGGGGCGAAAAACATTTGAATCGATCGGCCGTCCTCTTCCTGGCAGAATAAACATCGTACTTACACGGGACAACACGTTTTCAGCGGATTCGAATGTTCAAGTCATTCATTCAATTGATGACATTGAACAAATAGAACAGCAATATGGTCATGTGTTTGTTATTGGGGGAGCGCAAGTGTTTGAACAAGCGATGCCGCTAGCCGATCAATTGTACGTTACACATATTGACGAAACGTTTACAGGAGATACATTTTTTCCACCAATTGATGAAAAGCAATGGGTGCTCCGTACCGCTCGACAAGGTGTGCAAGACGAAAAAAATCGTTATCCACACACATTTTGTATATATGAACGAACAGCTCGCTGATTGGCGAGCTTCATCTTTTTGAATAATTTTTAGAAAATTTACTTTTCTTTATTCGAAAATATGATATATTTTAGAATAACATAATTTTGACAACGAAATTATAAATAGAAAGGAAACGAGAAAATGGAACAACAAGTAAAACGAAAACATGGCGTATATGTAGAAGATATTTTAATTGCTTATCAAACGTTAAAAGATGTCGTGTATCATACCCCTTTGCAAAAAAATGAATTGCTTTCAGAACGGTATGATTGTCACGTATATTTTAAACGGGAAGATTTACAAGTCGTTCGCTCGTTTAAAATTCGTGGTGCATATTATCGAATGAAAAGCTTAAGTGAAGAAGAAAAGAAAAATGGAATTGTTTGCGCAAGTGCAGGCAATCACGCTCAAGGTGTAGCTTATTCATGTCGAGCACTCAGTGTGCATGGGAAAATTTATATGCCATCTACAACTCCGAGACAAAAAGTATCACAAGTACAGTTTTTTGGTCGAGAGTTTGTCGACATTATTTTAGTTGGCGATACATTTGATGACTCCTATGAACAAGCACTAATTTGTGCAAAACAAGAACAACGAACGTTTATTCACCCATTTGATGACGAGGCGGTCATTGCTGGGCAAGGAACAGTTGGTGTTGAAATTTTAAATGATTGTGAAGAAGCGATTGATTATGTGTTTGCAAGTATTGGTGGCGGGGGGCTTATTTCTGGTGTCGGCACGTATATCAAAAGCATTTCACCAGCAACGAAACTAGTTGGCGTCGAACCTGAAGGAGCTCCTTCTATGAAAAAATCGTTTGAAGCAGAAGAAGTCGTCACTTTAAGTGAAATTGATCCATTTGTAGATGGCGCGGCAGTGAAACGTGTAGGGGAAAAAACATTTGCATTAGCAAAAGAAATGGTCGATGATATTGTCATTGTTCCTGAAGGAAAAGCATGTACAACGATTTTGCAACTTTATAATGAAAACGCGATTGTAGTGGAGCCTGCTGGAGCGTTGCCGGTTGCTGCGCTTGATTTATATAAAGAACATATTCGTGGCAAGACCGTTGTTTGTATTATTAGCGGAGGAAACAACGATATTGGGCGCATGCAAGAAATTAAAGAGCGTTCTATGATTTATGAAGGACTTCAACATTATTTTATTGTGAATTTTCCGCAACGTGCTGGCGCTTTGCGTGAATTTCTCGATGAAGTATTAGGACCAACAGACGACATTACACTCTTTGAATATACGAAAAAAAATAATAAAGAAAGTGGCCCCGCTCTCGTTGGCATTGAATTAAAATGTCGTGAAGATTACGGTCCGCTCATCGAACGAATGAAGAAAAAAGGTTTTCCGTTTATGGAAGTGAATAAAGATAGCAGTTTGTTCCATTTGCTCATTTGACAAAAATTTTTTATAAATCGATGACGAAATGTGACATACTTCAACATAAAAATCGTGTATAATATAAGTAAATCGGTCAAAAAAGAGGATTGATATTTTGTTATTCAAAAGCCTAGAGTTTAAAAACGTAGATGGGCAAAAAGTAAAAATTATCGAAATTCCGGTATTGGAGGACGATAACCCTTATCAATTTATGGTAAAAGTAAGGTTGCAAACGTTTATTGCACAAGTGCATGCTAGAAAAAGTCCAAAGAAGGTGTATTCATTTAAAGAATATTTAAAACGAGTGTTAAAGTGGCCGGTGTACGAACAAATATTTAAATCTGAAATTTTAAAAAACAATGCATAAATGATAAGGAGCTGTTTTGCCAATGTGCAAATCAGCTCTTTTTTTACAAAAAATTTTATGAAAACAGCGACATATAGGAGCATTTTATTATATAATTTCACCGTACGAAATTTTAGAATGAAATATGGGAAGTGGAAAAATGAGTAAAGTGAAGATTGTAACAGATTCTACGGTCGATTTAACGAAAGAAACGATTGAGGCGTGGGACATTCGCGTTGTACCATTATCAATCTCCATTGATGGGCAAACATATGTAGACGGCATTGATTTAACTCCACAACAATTTATTGAAAAAATGAAACAAGCAGATGAACTTCCAAAAAGTTCTCAACCGTCTGCAGGACAGTTTTTACAAGTATATGATGAACTCGGAGAAGCAGGATATGATGTCATTTCCATTCATATGACAGGAGGAATGAGTGGAACGGTGCGCTCTGCAGAGAGTGCTGCAACGATGACAAAAGCAAACGTTACCGTCATCGATTCTCGTTTTATTTCTCTTGCGCTCGGCTTTCAAGTATTAGAAGCTGCAAAAATGGCGGCAGAGGGAAAAACAGTAGAAGAAATTGTTTCGCGTCTTGATACGATCCGTGAGAATACACATTTATTTGTTGTTGTTGATACGCTTGAAAATCTCGTCAAAGGTGGTCGCATTGGCCGAGGGAAAGCGATGATTGGTTCGCTGCTAAACATTAAACCGATCGCTTCGTTACAAGATGGTGTATATACACCTGTGACAAAAGTTCGTAGTCAATCTCAAATTGTAAAATTTTTAACAAATCAATTTGTTGAACATACGAAAGGAAAGATGATTCGAGCAGTGGGGATTGCTCACGCAGAAGCAATGGATTTAAGTGAACGATTAAAACAGTCGATTGCGGAAGCAACAGGATGGACACAAACCGACATCGTGTATACAACCCCGATTATTTCTACCCACACAGGTCCAGGAGCTATCGGATTTATGTACTATACGGAGTAGGAGGCGTTAAAAGTGAGACGTATACGCTTATGGGCGTTTGCTTTATTCCTGTCCTTGCTTGTTGCTTGCCAACAAGCAATTCCAGATGCGAAAAATTGGCCAATTGAGGATTTCACATTTATCGATCAAAATGGTCAACAGTTTGGTTTAGCAGATTTAAAAGGAAAAGTATGGGTGGCAGATTTTATTTTTACGCGCTGTGCTGACGTTTGTCCTCCAATGACGGCAAATATGGCGAAATTGCAAAAGATGGCGAGGGAAAAAGGGTTAGACGTTCATTTTGTTTCTTTTAGTGTCGATCCTGAAAACGATACGCCGGATGCATTGAAGGCATATGTTGAGAAGTTTCAAGGAGATACGAGTCGTTGGCATCTACTTACAGGATACACACAACAAGAAATTGAACGTTTTGCTCAAAAAAACTTTAAAGCTGTCGTAAAAAAACCGCAAGAGGGAGACCAAGTCATTCACGGTACAGATTTTTATCTCGTTGATCAAAATGGGACGATTGTGAAGTACTATAGCGGCTTAAACGATGTGCCTTACGAAGAAATTTTAAAGCATATTGACATGTTACAAGAATAGGATATACAGACAAAAATGATGGTTCAGTCATTTTTGTCTTTTCTTTTATAGAGAGGGGATTTTCTGTGAACAAATTTCTTCTTCTATTTCTTTGCGTCTGTTTAGTCGGATGTTCTTCTACACCGACAATGATAGAAGAGAAAGAGCAAGTACAAATGAAGCCACGTGATTTACAAATTGTGGCGTTAGGCGACTCATTAACAGAAGGAGTGGGTGATGAGCAAGGTGGATATGTCACATTTATCAAGCAATATTTAGAAAGTCGTGACGATGTAAATAAAGTGTTTGTGCACAACTTTGGCAAACGAGGATTACGTAGTACACAACTCGCAGATGTCATGATAAATAACGAATCGGTTATTCAGCAAGCAGATCTTATTTTTATCACTATTGGTGGAAATGATATGATGAAAGTTGTTCGTTCACATTTTTTATCTTTAACATATGATTTGTTTGTAAAGGAACAACAGGCATTTGCGTCCCGACTTGATGAGCAACTGCAACTTCTTCGGCATATGAATCAAGACGCTTATATTGTGCTTATTGGATTATACAATCCGTTTTCTTCAGCTTTCCCAAATATACCTGAAATGGATGAGATTATACACATGTGGAACGAGGGAAGTGAGGAAGTAATTTCTCGCTATGATCGTACACTATTTGTACCTATTGCGGATCTGTTTGAAGGACGGGATGATGTATTGTATGATGATCAATTTCATCCGAACAAAATAGGCTATGAACAAATGGCAAAGCGCATATACGAATACTTACAAAGACATCAGGAATGGATAGGAGAATGAATTGTGAAATGGAAAATTTTATTTTTTAGCTTGTTAGGGATAAACGCTCTAATGATCGTGTTACTACTTTTTTATATGTTTCAGCCATTTCCTTCTCCAAATATTCCAAACATCAAAGGGGAAGGACCAACATTTACTGTGCAAACATCGAAGCAACATATAAATACGTTAATTCGTGATTATATTCAGAAGCATAAAAAGGAAGGTGAATTGTCTTATGATGTTCAATTAGCTGATCGTCTCTATATTACAAGTGCAATTCCGATATTCGGAAAACAAGTCGATTTAAAGATGGCATTTGATCCAAATGTTGATGAAAGCGGGAACATTATACTTGCTCATCCAACAATGACCTTCGGACGGCTTCGTTTGCCTGTTTCATATGTATTAGCGTATATAGAAAAGCACGCTTCTTTACCGAATTGGGTGAAAGTGGATGCAAAAAAAGAGCGCATTTATATTGTTGTCAGCGATATTCTTATAAAAAAAGGGTATATGCTTAAAGCGAAAACGTTTGATTTAAGTAAAGATGATATGACCTTTACCGTTACAATTACAAAATAGGATGTTCCACATATAGAGGGACATCCTATTTTATCCGTAATCCTTTCGGGTAAAAGTTTTTTACCACTCCTTTTACTTCTTTTCCCCAACCGAGTGGATAACCGTCAATAGTGATTAATATCCATCCTCGATCGCCATTTGTTTGTAATGTTTCTCCTTTCATATATCGGATACTTTCTTCAAACATGAGCGGAAGGTGTGCTTGTACTTGTTGTTTTGTTAGTGCCATAGCTAAAGCGTGGTTTGGTTCAAAGCGATTTTTTTTCCATTCTCCTATATGGAGACCAGGGCGAACGACTTTTAAGCCGTCTAAACGTGGGCATAAATAAGGGAGAGCAAATATATGCGTCCCAAATGCGTAAAGCGTCCCATCTATTGTCTTTTGGATTATATTGTTTATAAACATTTCATAATCGCGCTGCATTGCTTTAGATACGTTAGAAGTGGCTACTTTTCCATTCCATCGTTTTGCTTCTCCTCGTTTGCGCATTTTTGCAACGAAATGCCCTTCTCCTTGGAGATGATGAGGCCAAAGCCTTGCCGTATGTGCGATTTGTTCATTATGTGTGTTCGTCCAATGTGTCACACCTGGTTGAATCCCGTGTTCTTTTTCGATTGGAACGAGTTCCATGTCGTTGTAAGTCGCTAAAAACCAGTCGATGATTTGCTCATTTTCTTCAGGGGAGAATGTGCACGTCGAATAAACGAGTGTGCCCCCTTCGTTTAACATTTTATAAGCACAAGATAAAATATGTTTTTGTGTTTGTGCACATTTTTGGACATGATCTAAACTCCAAAATTGAATCGCTTCTTCGTCTTTTCGAAACATTCCTTCTCCGGAACATGGGGCATCAACTAAAATTTTATCGAAAAATCCTTCAAATGTTTCCGATAGTTTTTCAGGTGTTTCATTTGTAACAACAGCATTTGTAATTCCAAGTCGCTCAATATTTTCAGATAAAGCTTTGACACGCTTTGGATGAATTTCGTTTGCCAATAAAAATCCTTCATTGTTCATCATGGCTGCTAGTTGTGTTGTTTTCCCGCCGGGTGCTGCACATAAGTCAAGCACTCGCTCTCCTGAAGATGGGGCAAGCACCTCAGCGACAAACATTGCGCTTGGTTCTTGAATGTAATACAATCCGGCAGCATGATACGGATGTTTGCCAGGTTGGGCATTGCGGTAATAAAATCCTGTAGAACAAAAAGGAATTGGCTCAAGTTCCCATGGACTGATGTTTAAAAATGTCGACGGTGAAACTTTTAGTGTATTCACCCGCAAACCGTGAACTTTTTCTTCATTGTACGTCGCAAAAAAACGCTCCGCTTCATCTTGAAGCAAAGCATTCATTTTTGTTATAAATTGTTCTGGTAAATGACACATAGTCATGCTATAACCACTTCACTTTCGGTTCTGTTTTGTTTAAAATGCGTTTTATGTTTGCTCGGTGGCGATAAAACACAAAAAGTGTCAATAACGTGACGACAATGCGCAATGGGATATCGTCTGTCCATATGAATGCATAAGCGGTGGCATACACGCCCGTTAACATAGATGAAAGCGAAACGTATTTTGATATATACAAGATGAGAAAAAAGACAGCTAACATCGTCATAAAAAGGACGGGTGAATAAAATAGCAACACTCCACCAGAGGTCGCAACCGCTTTTCCACCGCGAAATTGTGCAAACACCGGATATGTATGACCAAACACAGCAAACATCCCTATAATGAGCGGGTGAATATCTACATGAAACAATACAGGTAGGCTTGCAGCTAACGTTCCTTTTAGAATGTCGGCAATTGTCACAATTAGTCCTGCTTTTACACCGAGCACGCGAAATGTGTTTGTTCCGCCCAAATTACCGCTCCCATGTTCACGTATGTCAATTCCGTACCCAATTTTTCCGACAAGTAACGCGAACGGAATCGAACCAAGTAAATAACCGATGATCATAAGCAAAATGGACATTATAAGCCCCCTCTACTTCGTTCATATTTCCTCTATAAAGGTCATGTTCTTATTGTAACATGCTTTTTTAAAAAATGAAGGCAGGATTATTTTTTTGTATGAAGAAATACTAGGTTATCATAGGAGGTAGATGACATGAATCCAAGTCGCGAACAAATCAAACAAATTTTGAATAAGGCAAAACGAATTGCTGTCGTAGGATTGTCAGATCGTCCGGAACGTACATCGTACATGGTCGCAAAAGCGATGAAAGAAGCAGGATATGAAATCATTCCAGTTAACCCCCTTATTAAAGAATGGGAGGGTATTTCGGCTGTTGCTACGTTAACGGATATTGAAGGACATGTCGATATTGTGAATGTGTTTCGTCGCTCTGAACATTTACGCGAAATTGCTGAGCAATTTGTACAAATAGATGCGGACGTGTTTTGGGCGCAATTAGGTGTATATGATGAAGAGGTGTACCGTGATTTAACTGAAAAAGGTTATACCGTTGTGATGGATCGCTGCATCAAAGTAGAACATGCGCTCACACGTTAAAAACGACCATTCTTTTTGTAATGGTCGTTCTTTTTCTTCATGACGTTGGACGTTTTTCGAATGTATGTTAAAATAGAGAAAGTCAAAAAAATAGAAACAAATGTTCTTGTTGTGAAAGGGGAATGATTGTGACAGATAAACAACTTCTTACATATAACGAAGATACAATTCAAGTATTAGAAGGATTAGAGGCTGTTCGTAAGCGACCAGGCATGTATATCGGGAGTACAGACAGCCGTGGTTTGCATCATCTCGTATATGAAATTGTAGATAATGCCGTTGACGAGGCGCTTGCTGGATATGGAAAGCGCATTGTTGTGACGATACATAATGATCAAAGCATTAGCGTTCAAGATGAAGGACGTGGGATGCCTACAGGTATGCATAAATTAGGAAAGCCTACTCCAGAGGTTATTTTAACTGTATTACATGCAGGCGGGAAATTTGGTCAAGGTGGATATAAAACGAGCGGTGGTTTGCATGGGGTTGGTGCCTCTGTTGTTAATGCTCTATCAGAATGGCTAGAAGTGACGATTCAACGTGATGGGTTCATATATTACCAACGGTTTGAACATGGTGGAAAGCCTGTCAGTACACTTGAAAAAATTGGAGAAACAAAGCGGACAGGAACAAAAATTCGCTTTAAACCAGACCCAACGATTTTTAGTACAACAACGTTCCATTATGAAACGATTAGCGAACGTTTGCGAGAATCTGCATTTTTATTAAAAGGATTAAAAATTGAATTACACGATGAACGGTCGGGATTAAGTGATGCATTTTATTACGAAAATGGAATTGAAGCGTTTGTACAATACTTAAATGAAGAAAAAGATGTATTGCATCCGGTTGTATTTTTTAGCGGCGAACAAAGCGATATTGAAGTGGAGTTTGCCTTTCAGTTTCATGATGGATATGCAGAACATATGCTTTCGTTTGTGAACCACGTGCGAACGAAAGATGGAGGAACACATGAAATCGGAGCTAAAACGGCAATGACTCGCGTATTTAATGAATATGCACGAAAAGTAGGTTTATTGAAAGAACGAGATAAAAACTTAGAAGGCACAGACATTCGTGAAGGATTATCTGCGATCATATCTGTGCGCATTCCAGAAGCACTGTTGCAATTTGAAGGACAAACGAAAGGAAAACTAGGAACACCTGAGGCGCGTTCGGCGGTTGAAGCGGTCGTTAGCGAGAAGCTAACGTACTTTTTAAATGAAAACCCAGATATCGCCACATTGTTAATTAAAAAAGCCATTCGGGCGTTTCAAGCGCGTGAAGCGGCGCGAAAAGCTCGGGAAGAAGCACGTTCTGGAAAAAAGAGAAAAGGAAAAGAACATGTATTAAGCGGAAAGTTAACACCTGCTCAAACACGAAATCCACAAAAAAATGAATTGTATTTAGTCGAAGGAGACTCGGCGGGTGGCTCAGCTAAACAAGGACGTGATCGCCGTTTTCAAGCTGTATTGCCTCTTCGTGGAAAAGTAATTAACACAGAAAAGGCGAAACTAGCTGATATTTTTAAAAATGAAGAAATTAACACAATTATTCATGCCATTGGCGGCGGTGTGGGGGCTGATTTTTCGCTCGATGATATTCACTATGATAAAGTCATTATTATGACTGACGCAGATACAGACGGGGCACATATTCAAGTGTTGTTGTTAACTTTCTTTTACCGTTACATGCGACCGCTCATCGAAGCTGGTAAAGTGTTTATTGCCCTTCCACCACTTTATAAAGTAAGTAAAAAGGTTGGTAAAAGAGAAGTTGTTGAATACGCATGGACAGATGAACAACTGCAATCCATTTTAAAAAAGATCGGTAAAGGATATACGATTCAACGCTACAAAGGGCTTGGTGAAATGAATGCTGATCAATTATGGGAAACGACGATGAATCCAGAAACGCGCACACTTATTCGTGTTCGTATTGATGATGCAGCACGTGCAGAACGTCGTGTAACAACATTGATGGGCGATAAAGTAGAACCGAGGAGAAAATGGATTGAGTCTAATGTGCAATTCGGTTTAGAGGACGATATGAATATTTTAGAGAACGATCATGTGATGACAGCTGAGGAGGAATAGGAACATGGAACGTGTATTAGATTTACCGTTTGAAGATGTGCTAGGGGACCGATTTGGTCGGTATAGTAAATATATTATTCAAGAACGTGCCCTACCTGATGCACGCGATGGACTGAAACCAGTGCAGCGTCGCATTTTATATGCAATGTATGTGGACGGAAATACGGCCGATAAACCGTTTCGCAAATCAGCGAAGACTGTCGGAAATGTTATCGGTAATTTTCATCCACATGGTGATTCTTCCGTATATGAAGCGATGGTGCGCATGAGCCAAGAATGGAAAGTAAGAAATGTACTTATTGAAATGCACGGGAATAATGGAAGTATTGATGGAGACCCACCTGCAGCGATGCGTTATACAGAAGCAAGACTGTCTGAGATCGCGTCTGAATTGTTGCGCGACATTGATAAAGAAACGGTAGAATTTGTGCCAAACTTTGATGATACGAGTAAAGAACCTGTTGTATTGCCAGCGATGTTTCCGAATTTACTCGTCAATGGTTCAACAGGCATTTCAGCAGGTTATGCCACAGAAATTCCACCGCATCATCTAGGAGAAGTAATTGATGCAGTGATTATGCGCATTGATCGTCCGACTTGTACAGTTGATGATTTAATGACCGTATTAAAAGGTCCAGATTTCCCAACGGGTGGCATCATCCAAGGAAAAGAAGGCATTAAAACGGCCTACGAAACAGGGAAAGGGAAAGTGATTATTCGCGCTAAAGCAACGATCGAACAAGGGAAAGGCGGCAAACAAGCGATTGTGATTACGGAAATCCCTTACGAAGTCAATAAAGCGAATTTAGTTAAAAAAATTGATGAATTGCGCCTTGAAAAAAAGTTGGACGGAATTGTTGATGTGCGTGATGAAACAGATCGTACAGGTTTACGCATCGTTATCGAAGTGAAAAAAGACGGCAATGCAGAAGGTATTTTAAACTATTTGTATAAAAATACTGATTTGCAAATTACGTACAATTTCAACATGGTTGCCATCCATGAGCGTCGTCCAAAGTTATTAAGCTTGCCGCAATTATTAGATGCGTATATTGAACATCAAAAAGAAGTGGTCACGAATCGTTCCCGTTATGAATTACGAAAAGCAAAAGAACGGGCTCATATTGTTGAAGGGCTAATGAAAGCGATATCGATTTTAGATGAAGTAATCGCAACGATTCGTGCTTCCAAAGATAAAAAAGATGCAAAAGCAAATTTGATGAATCGCTATGAATTTACAGAGCCTCAGGCGGAAGCGATCGTCACATTACAGCTGTATCGTTTAACGAATACAGATATTTATGATTTGCGTGAAGAAGCAAACGCATTGAATCATAAAATCGAAGAATTAACGACCATTTTAGAAAGTGAGAAAAAGCTATTATCTGTGATTAAAGCTGATTTAAGAAAAATGAAAAAAACGTATGCAGATGAGCGAAGAACGACGATTGAAGAAGAAATAAAAGAAATTAAAATTGAAATGAATGTCGTTGTTCCAGAGGAAGATGTCATTGTTACCGTCACAAAAGATGGGTATATTAAGCGAACAAGCCTTCGGTCTTATAGCGCTTCTAACGGACAAGATATCGGCATGAAAGAGGGCGACAGATTGCTCGGTATGTTTGAAATGAATACGACACATACGTTGTTGTTATTTACGAATAAAGGTAATTATCTGTATTGCCCTGTTTATGAACTTCCAGATATTCGTTGGAAAGATATCGGTCAACATATTTCTAATATGATTTTGCTTGATCGTGATGAACAACTTACTAGTGCTATTCCAATTACAGATTTTTCTCACGGATATGTTTTATTTATTACAAAACAAGGGTTTGTGAAAAAAACGAGTCTCGTTCATTATAAAGCGCAACGGTACTCTAAACCGCTTGTAGCGATTCGATTAAAAGATGACGATGAAGTTGTGAACGTGTATCAAACTGACGGAACGGGGGATATATTCCTCGTCACACAATATGCCTATGGCTTATTGTTCCAAGAAGAAGAAATCGGAGAAGTTGGCGTTCGAGCGGCTGGAGTGAAAGGAATCCATCTAAAAGAAGGGGATTGCGTTATTTCCGCTCAACGAGCAACTGAAGAAAACGTTGTTCTTGTGACAAAACGTGGAGCAGTGAAAAAAATAGCACGAACAGAACTCGAGCAATCTACACGTGCAAAACGTGGGCAACTTCTCGTTAAAGAAGTAAAAACAACTCCACATCGATTAGTGAGCTGTCATTTCCTTTCTCACGGATACGTTATTTTAAAGACGGAGAAAGGAATGATGGAAGAGGTTAATGTCGACGAACTGCGATTAAGTGATCGATATGGCAATGTAACATACGTGCTTGATTGTGAAGAAGTTGGTTATGTTACAGATACGTGGGTGAAATAGTCATGTGTGAGTAAAATATTTGTGGGTGACATTCAGGAATGATTCCCCGACGAGGGTTGCGAACTTTTGTTCGCGACGCTCGTCGGGGCCACCAAGCGAAGCGCGGTAGAAAAAAGCAAATGTCATGCAAAAAGGACTCTCTCCCTGCTATGATGGTGATGACCAACATCAATAAAACAGGAGGGAGAGAGTCCATGAAACATTTTACCACAGAATGGCCTTTATTAAAAGAGCTGGAGGAACAATTAGTCAGAACTCTTCAAAAGGTGTTCGCTGTCTTGTTGGCGGCCCTTTTGGAG
>NZ_JXTH01000036.1 GCF_000836725.1 Anoxybacillus thermarum
CCTCCAAAAGGGCCGCCAACAAGACAGCGAACACCTTTTGAAGAGTTCTGACTAATTGTTCCTCCAGCTCTTTTAATAAAGGCCATTCTGTGGTAAAATGTTTCATGGACTCTCTCCCTCCTGTTTTATTGATGTTGGTCATCACCATCATAGCAGGGAGAGAGTCCTTTTTGCATGACATTTGCTTTTTTCTACCGCGCTTCGCTTGGTGGCCCCGACGAGCGTCGCGAACAAAAGTTCGCAACCCTCGTCGGGGAATCATTCCTGAATGTCACCCACAAATATTTTACTCACACAATGTAACTTTTTTTCATGTTATTTCCTCTTTCACACTCTGAAGTCATAAGTAGATAAAACATCGTTAACTCGAAAACCAAATGTTTTTATTTCTAAATCGTACTCTAGATTGAAGGGCATGATACGAATTTTCCAAATACCATCTGGTTTATCCAAATGAAGAAAAAAAGAAAAATCCACAATTGAAAATACTTTTTGTATCGTTTTTTTTCGGTCAAGTTCTATCTTAATCCTAAAAACTGCTTCTCCATGTGGATGATACCATATCATTTCAACAAATCTATCAGTTTTTTCAACATGTGAAATAACACAATGAATGATACAGTATTTGTCAAGTGGAGTAAAAACTTTTTTTATCTCTATAGGATTACGCTCACGGTCAAGTTCAGTGCAACTATTTACACTAAATAACTTAATAACGACCACCGCCAATTAATTTATGAAGTTTATTTTCCACTTTTGTTATGCCGTCATCAATTGCTTTGCCTACTTTTGTACTGTCAAACCATTTTTCTACTGCAGCAACTTTGTTCATACTGCCTATTACATAACTTCCGGCGAAATATCCTGCTACTGTACCTTTTGCGGCTCCTTTTGCCGTTTCTGAAGCCACTTTTCTTTCTAACATAGTGAATCCTGTAGTTGCAGCTTTATATACTCTCACTCCATTACCTATTCCACCTGTAGCCATCCCAACGACATTAGAAATCGTATTACTTCTCAAATCATCAGCAATGGAACTGACAACCCAATGTGCAGCTTTTTGTATTTTATTCATGGTATCCCTCCTAACGAAAGAATATTTTACGAAATAATCATAAAAAAAAAAATTATCCGTCAACCCCTTTTTTAGAATAAATTGTATATAAAGAAACAAAAAACCACCCTACGACAAAGGGTGGCTTACATTGGAGGACACTCGAATCGTTTGTTTTTTTGTTAGCTCTTCATCGACTGTTAATAACTCTTTTTTCTCCCAGCTGACGAAGTAGTCTTCCCATAAGATGTGGCAGCAATCATTGGTTACTCCCAGCACAATCCCTCTCGTTCCATCCGTATAGACGACGCAATCCCCGATGTGAAACATAGCGATCACCCGAGACGGAAGACGATGCCATGCCCACCGCGTGGATATTCCCATTGAATGTTTTCGTGCGGACAGCCAATACGACAGCTGCCGCACTCATGACAGCCTTCATAGCCAACATGCATGCGAACATCTTCCCATTTGTAAACGGCGGCTGGACAAAAAATGGTACAAATTTTATCTGGGCATTTCGTCAAACATATATTGTCATCAAGCACGTGAAGATGCGATTTCGTATCCGCGTTAAAGCGAACTAAATATTGCTTTTCTTCAATCGTTTGCGCCTTCATCATTTCATCACCTTCCATGCTTTCATCATATCGCGTGCCAGTTTAAACTTTTGTTTCGTCGAACCGAGATCACGCCAAATTTTTTTCTGTTTTTCCCATTTCGATGCCCCATCCACCGTAAACATTTGGCTTGCTGCACGGTTGAGCATCGGGATGTATTGTTCAAAATATTGTGGGAACGATTCAAAATGATGGGTCGCATCTTTATATTTTTTCAAGTCTTGCCCAATAAAGCTTTCCATCAGTTTCATTCGGTATTGATCAAGCATGCTTTCGGAAAAGTCGTTTTGCTCTTTTGCCATAATGATCGTTTCTGCCGCTAACCGACCAGAAGTCATCGCCATATTTGAACCTTCCCGATGAATCGCATTGACAAGCTGTGCCGCATCCCCAACGACAAGCACCCCGTTGCCTGCCACTTTCGGAATGGAATGATAGCCACCTTCTGGGATCAAGTGCGCCAAATATTCGACAGGTTCACTCCCTTGAATGTATGGACGAATCATCGGATGATTTTTCACATACTCAAGTAGCTCATACGGCTTGATTTTATGTTTAATTAATCCGGATAAAAGCGTACCGACACCGATGCTGAGCGTATCTTTATTCGTATATAAAAATCCTGTTCCTAAAATCCCCTTTGTCGCATCGCCAAAAATTTCGATCGTACAGCCTTGGTTGGCTTCAAGATTAAAGCGGTCTTCAATCACGTTTTTATCTAGTTTTAAAATTTCCATCGTCGCTAAAGCGACTTCATCTGGCCGCCATTCGCGATGAAACCCGAGCTGTTTCGCTAAGAGCGAGTTGACGCCGTCTGCTAACACGACGACATCCGCATAAATGTCGCCATCTGGTCGGTCCGTACGAACACCGATGACGCGGCCATTTTCGACGATGCATTCGACCGCTACCGTTTCACAAACGAGCAGTGCTCCTTGTTCGACTGCTTTTTCGGCAAACCATTGGTCAAATTTGGCACGCAATACGGTGAAATTGTTATACGGCTCCCGCCCCCACTCTAACCCTTTGTAGCTGAACGTGACAGCCGACTCTTTATCCATCATCATAAACCGCTGCTCGACGATTGGGCGTTCTAGCGGCGCTTCTTTATAAAACTCTGGAATAATATCTTCCATCATTTTTCTGTACAATACACCACCCATGACGTTTTTCGCTCCTGGATATTCGCCACGCTCTAAAAGCAGCACGTTAACCCCTGCTTTTGCTAGTTCATAGGCACAAGCTGTTCCAGCCGGACCTGCACCAACAACAATACAATCAAATTTTTCAGGCATGGCGGATCTCCTCCTTCACATCGGCAGCTGCTTTTATCTTTGGAATTTCTTCTTTCAATCGTTCAATTAAAAGCGGGACAATTTCAAACGCATCGCCGACAATACCGTAGTGGCATGATTGGAAAATCGGAGCGTTCGGGTCTTTGTTGATGGCGATAATGAGTTCCGAATTTTGCATGCCTACAACGTGCTGAATTGCTCCGGAAATGCCGATCGCAAAATAAATTTTCGGCGTGACAGTCACACCGGTTTGCCCGACTTGGTGATGATGGTCAATCCATCCCGCCTCTACAACATCACGGCTCGCCCCAACTGCACCACCAAGCACTTCTGCGAGCTGGTGAATGAGTTGGAATCCTTCTTTGCTGCCCATCCCTTTTCCGCCAGCAACAACAATGTCCGCTTCGTCAATGCGCACTTTTTTCGCTGTCTCTCTCACAATCTGTAACACTTTCGTCCGCATTTCTTCTTCGTGTAACTCAATATGCTCCTCGATCACGCGACCTGTGCGCGACGGATCTGGCGGTAGCGATTTCATTACTTTCGGGCGCACCGTCGCCATTTGTGGACGATATTTTTTACATAAAATCGTCGCCATAATATTTCCGCCAAACGCCGGGCGGCTCGCTAATAACAAACCGGTATCTTCTTCAATATCAAGTATTGTCGTATCAGCCGTCAATCCTGTCGGTAAATCAGTTGCGATGGCACTCGCCAAATCTTTCCCGGATGGCGTCGCCCCGTATAAAATGACTTCTGGTTTATGTTTATGGCAACAATCGAGCAAAGCACGCATATATGGTTCTGTTCGGTAATGTTCAAAAATTGGATCATCATATACATATACAACGTCTGCACCGTATTGGAAAAGAATCGGGGCAAGTGTTTTTACACCGCTACCGATTAAAACTCCTGCAAGCTCTGTTTTACGTTTATCTGCCAGCATCCGTCCTGCTCCTAATAATTCTAACGATACAGGAGCAATTTGCCCGTCTTTTACTTCAATGTATATCCATATCCCCCGATAATCATCGAAATTCATTCGCTACTCCCCCTATGAAAAAAGCTCTTTTTTCTCAAGTATAATAGACAACAATTCATTCACTTGCTCTTCTTTTGTTCCTGTTAATATCTTTCCACCTTCTGGCTTCGGTGGTGCCCATACTTTTGATACAATCGTTGGAGATCCTTTTAATCCTAGTTGTTTGCGGTCAACATCTTCTAAGTCGTCTGCAGTCCAAATCGTTGGTTGATATCGTGCGGCTTTAATCATGTTTGGCAAAGGTGCAAAGGAGATGTCGTTGATGTCTTTTTCTACAGTGAACAAACAAGGCAATTGTGATTTGACGACTTCATACCCATCTTCTAATTTACGATGAACGATCGCATACCCTTTTTCTTTATTCAATTCAACGACTTTGTTTACACCAGTTAGAGGAGGAATGTTTAAACGACGTGCAATACCAGGTCCGACTTGCCCCGTATCTCCATCAATCGTCATTTTTCCACAAATGATAAGGTCAATCGGACGCTGTTTTGCAATTTTTTCAAGCGCCTTTGTGAGCGCATAACTTGTAGCGAGCGTATCCGCTCCGGCAAATGCTCGGTCTGAAATCATGTACCCTTCATCTGCCCCAAGCTCTATACATTTTTTTATGGCTTTTACTGCTGGTGGAGGACCCATCGTTAAAACAGATACGATTCCACCGTACTTCTTTTTTAAACGTACAGCTTCTTCTACCGCATGCGCATCATACGGATTTAAAATAGCAGGTGCGCTCGCACGATCCATCGTGTTCGTTTTTGGATTCATTTTGATAATTTTCGTATCTGGCACTTGTTTAATACAGGCTACAATATGTAGCATATATTCACCTCCAAATCGATTTGATGTATAAATATTCTAGCATAATCAACAAATTCCTCGTCATAACAATCAGAAAATTTACCATTTTGTTCACAATTTCAACGCATAGTTGCTCGAATAACAACACCGCGACGAACCATTTCTTCAATATAGCGATCCCCTGGAACGATTTGTTCAGGAGGATATGCACCACGTTTTTGAATCGTTCCGTCGCCAATCATTTGTGCAACAACAGAAACCGTATAGGCCGTTGAACGCGCCATCGCCGTGACATGTTTTTGGCGGTCTTTCTCTGTTACCATTTCGTACTCGTACGTTCTTTCTTTCCCACCTTTTTCCCCCGACACAATTACGCGCAGCAAGACGACATCGTCTTTTTCTTTTAAATCTAAAAGTGGCGTAAGTACTTTTAACAATACGTCACGAGGACGTACGATCACTCCATCAACTTCTACTTCATAATCACGACGCGTCAATTGTAAATCGACGAGCAACCGAAATTTTTCTGCATGACCGGGATAGCGAATCGTTTTATATTCTAGACATTTTACATGTGGATAAGACCGTGGCAGCGTAGATGTTCCCCCTGATGTATGAAACGCTTCAAGCGGACCGAAACGATCGAAATAAATTGTTTCAACTTCTGATAAAGATGGCACTTGCCGTTTTTGTCCATCCCGAATAATGAAGGAAGGATCCGTGTAATGATCCAACAAACCTTCAAGCGAAAAGACGTGATTATATCCGAGTGGCGGTTCTGGCCGAAGAGGAATACCGCCAACATATAATTTAATGGTATGAACGCGATCCAGTTGACTCGCTCCATATCCTGTTAAAATATTAATCATTCCTGGGGCAACACCTAAATCTGGAATTAACGTAACCCCTGCTCGTTTTGCTTGTTCGTGTAAAGCGAGGACACGATCTGTCATATGTCCGATATGCCCACCCAAGTCTACGGCGTGCACACCCGTTTCAATGGCCGCTTTCGCTACCTTTTCGTTAAACGTATAAAAAAGTGCATTAATGGCTACATCATGCCCATGCATCGCAGCCTGCAGTTCTTGATCATTCGCTGCATCCACTCGCTTCACTTTCACTTTTTCTGATGCCAACGAACGTTGAACGGCTTTCGCTTTCTCCTCATCGACATCCGCAAGTGTTACCGATAATACCGCTTGCTGTTCAACTAAATCACGCACCGCTTCTTTTCCCATTAAACCTGCTCCAAGAACAATGACATTCATCGTCTAACCTCCTTCACACATCAATTTGGGCGCGTTGTAATTTACCGCTATAGTCAACGTAAATGCTTTTCCACTCCGTAAATACATCGAGTGCTGCGACGCCTGAATCACGATGTCCGTTGCCTGTTCCTTTCGTTCCACCAAAAGGCAAATGAATTTCTGCCCCTGTCGTTCCCGCATTTACATATACAATTCCTGTATCGAAATCGCGCATCGCTGTAAACGCTCGATGAATATCACGAGTAAAAATCGCGCTAGAAAGCCCATAATCAACGCTGTTATTCACTTCAATCGCTTCTTCTAAACTGCGAACGGATATAATTGATGTGACGGGACCGAAAATTTCCTCTCGCGCAATTCGCATCGTCGGTGTAACGTTTGTGAACAACGTTGGAGCGTAATAAAATCCTTCTTTGTATGGCCCATCCTGCAGTATATACCCGCCTGCCAGTAGCGTTGCCCCTTCATTTTTTCCAATTTGAACGTAATGGTGAATTTTTTGTAACGCATCTTGATTAATGACTGGTCCAACTTTCACTCCTTCTTCTAGTCCGTTTCCAACCGTTAATGTATTTATCGCTGCAAGTAACCGTTCTTCCACATGTTTTTTTACATGTTCATGAACGATAACTCGACTGCACGCAGTACAACGCTGACCGGATGTGCCAAAAGCACTCCATATAATGGCTTCTACAGCAAGCGCTATATCTGCATCATCCATGACGATAATGGCATTTTTCCCACCCATTTCAAGAGATACTTTTTTCAAATGACGTCCACACATTTCCGCAATGCGCCGGCCAACTTCATTGGATCCTGTAAACGAAATGACTTTTACATCACGATGTTCAACAAGCGCTTCGCCAACGACAGAACCGCGTCCATGCACAACATTAAACACACCGTTTGGTAAGCCTGCCTCCTCAAATATTTGCGCAAGTTGCTGCGCCATGATCGGTGTTTCTAGCGCTGGTTTCCAAACAACTGCATTGCCGGCAACGATCGCAGGGAATGACTTCCACGTTGCAATGGCGATTGGAAAGTTCCAAGGGGTGATTAATCCGACGACACCAATCGGCGCACGAACGCTCATTGCGAACTTGTTCGGTAGCTCTGATGGGGTCGTATCGCCAAATAACCGCCTACCTTCCCCTGCCATGTAAAACGCCATATCAATTCCTTCTTGTACTTCTCCACGCGCTTCCTCAATCACTTTTCCCATTTCCATCGTTAATAGGCGGGCAATTTGTTCTTTCCTTTCTTGTAGCAACATGCCAACTTTATAAAGTACTTTTGCTCGTTTTGGGGCCGGCACAAGCGCCCATTTTTTCTGTGCACGCTTCGCCGCCGACACTGCCTGTTTGACATCTTGTTCATTTGATAATGCCACTTCCCCGATGCTTTCACCCGTAGCTGGATTTATAATTGAAACAAATTGCCCACTTGTCGATGACACCCATCGTCCGTCTATATAGTTTAATACTTTCATTGTTTTCCTCCCCTCGCCTGTTCAATTGTTAAAAATGGAGATAATACGTTCGGATCTGTCATGACTTCAATCACAGTTGGCTTATTGTTTTGGAGTGCTGTAGTAAACGCGGATGAAAATTGTTCTCCTGTTTCTACACGCATACTATCAGCCCCGAAACAACGCGCTATACTTGCAAACGATATATCGCCTAAATCTGTCCCGATCACGCGCTTTGGATACCGAAGCTCTTGATACATGCGAATCGTTCCATACATTTGATTGTTAAACACCACACTAATGATAGGGATGTTGTATCGAACGGCTGTTTCTAGCTCTTGGATCGTCATCATAAACCCACCATCTCCACTTAATGAAACGACCGAACGATGTGGATTTGCTAATTTTGCACCAATGGCTGCTGGTAGTCCGTATCCCATTGCTCCTGATGTTGGCCCAATATATGTATGTTGCTGAAATTGAAAAAATGAATGGAGCCAACTTGCGAAATTGCCCGCATCATTTGTAATGATCGCTTCGGATGGAAGAAGATGTTGAAGGATGTGGATAATTTCTTCGTTTACATTCCGTTTCATGGACGAAAGTGATGAAACTCGTTCGTATGCCCCACGCCGTTCTTGTACCCAGGCTGTCCATGACGGGTGAAGTTGAATATTCAACAACCGGCTTAACGCTTCTTTCGCATCAGAAACAACACCAATATGCGGAGAATATGTGACACCGATGACATCGTAATCAATATCGATATGAATAAGTTTTTGCGTCGATAGTAACTTATAATCTTGTGTCGTCACTTCTGACAGGCGCGTACCGATGGCTAAAACAACATCTGCTTGTTCCACCGTTTCGATGATCGCTCGTTGCGTTCCTAAACCAAGATGACCAACATAAAGAGGATGATCGTTTGGAAATACATCATGTCGACGAAAAGAAGACATGACGGGAAGCGACCATTTTTCCGCAAATAAACGAAGGTCATCGTTTGCTTTTGACCATATAATTCCTCCACCCGCAATGACAACCGGTCGCCTCGCTGACTGCAATAACTGCTCAATGCGTTGAATATCCTCCTCGTTCGGTGCTGGTTTTGGAACAATCGTTTTTGAAAACGTCACTTGATCGACTTGTTCATGAAGAACATCTTCAGGAAGCGCAACGACAACGGGCCCAGGCCTTCCTGTTTGAGCAATTCGAAACGCCCGTGTCAACAACTCAGGCAACCTTTGTGCATCGTCAATCTCTGCTGCCCATTTGGCTAGGGGACGAAAACATGCTTCAACATCTATTTCTTGAAAGCCTTCGCGCCCCCGAAACGCTCGCGCAACTTGTCCTAACAATACAACCATTGGCGTCGAATCTTGTCTTGCTGTATGAATACCGATGGCGGCATTTGTTGCTCCTACCCCTCTTGTTGCCATTACCACACCGACTTTTTTGCTCGCTTTCGCATATCCTTCTGCCATAAATGCGGCGCCGCCTTCATGACGAGCAGAAATGAGTTGAATCGTCTGTTCAGAAAAAAGGGCATCAAGGATCGGTAAATAACTTTCCCCCGGTACACAAAAGACATGGGAAACGTCTTCGCTTTTTAAACATTGAACGATCGCCTCAGCTGCATTCACTACAAGCCCTCCTTTCTTTTTGTATCATGTATACACAAATGAAATCGTTTTATAACCTCACAAACAAAAAGAGGAGCATATTCGCCCCTCTACATCCGATGTACATGTTCTGTTTGTTCCATTGTTTTCGTTTTTATTCGTATGATAAAAAATGCCCCAATCACCCACCATCCGATAAATATGAGCCACTCATATGGCCAGACAAGCTGAGATGGCATACCTGGCATGTATAAGAAAATAAATCCGATCGACAATACGAGCGCGATCCAACCGACAGCGGATGATTGACCGACTTGAAACGGACGTGGCATATTTGGTTCTTTTTTGCGCAATGCAATAAATGATAAAGCAACAAGGAAATAAGCAATGATGATTGAAAAACCTCCTGCATCTACAAGCCAAACAAGCATTGGTCTGCCGAGTAGAGGAGCGAATGTGGCGAGCGTTCCAATGAATAAGATCGCATTGGATGGTGTTTTGTATATTGGATGAATGCGGGCAAACCATTGTGGAAGAAATGTTTCTTGTGCCATCGCATAAAGCACGCGGCTACCACCGATAATAAACGCGTTCCAGCTTGTTAAAATGCCAGCCAATCCCCCGATGATGAGCACCTTTGAGAAAAACGAACTACCTAATGCTGCAGCCATCGCATCTGCTGTTGGAAGCGATGAGTTTGTCAAGACATCATTCGGTAAAATGTATGATACTGCAAAAACAACCCCGACATAAAACAAAACAGCCAATGCTACAGATAAAATAAGAATTTTTCCAATCGAACGTTGTGGAATATTCATTTCTTCTGCTGTTTGAGGAATGACGTCAAAACCGACAAACATAAATGGAGTCATCACTAACACAGCGAGTAAGCCAGCCGAGCCATCTTTAAATAACGGCTGTAAATTTGATGTTTCTCCATTTATGAGTGAGCCACTTAAAAGTGCCATACCGACAAGAAAGATAACAAACGTCAATACGACTTGTAAAAAGGCTGCGCTTTTTACTCCGCGATAGTTGATCCATGTAATGATGATTGAACCGATCATGCCAATCATCACCCATGAAACGTTCACATCCCAACCTGCAATCGTCCAAAGATATCCAAATTTAAATGTTGGGAATAAGTACTCAATCACTGTTGGGAGTGCAACAGCTTCAAATGCTACAACCGATAAATAGCCAAGAGCAATTGCCCAAGCAGCGATAAACGAAGCCTTAGGTCCGAGAGCCCGCAAAACAAAATAATGTTCTCCCCCCACTTTCGGCATGGCTGATGACAACTCTGCATATGTCAAACCAACAAAAATAACAAGAATTCCCCCGATTAAAAAGGCAATGATCGCTCCGAGTGAACCTGCACTCGTAATCCACGTACCTGAAAGCACAACCCATCCCCAACCGATCATCGCCCCAAATGCCAATAACAACACATCTAATTTCGTTAATACTTTATGAAACTGTTGATCCATTACATATCCCCCTTTCACATATTTGGATGTGGCCGAATAGAAATCGTTTGATACGCAGTAAAAAATTCGATGGCCGCTTGCCCTTGTTCACGCGTGCCTGAGCTTGACTGCTTCATCCCGCCAAACGGTGCTTGCGGTTCCGCACCGCCTGTCTCACCGTTCACTTGTACCATTCCCGCCTCGATATGTTCAATAAAATAAAGCGCTTTCGATACATCATTTGTAAATAGCGAAGCACTCAACCCATAAATGCTGTCGTTTGCCATTTCAATCGCTTCATCTATGGATGCCGCTTCTACAATCGATAGGACAGGACCAAATATTTCTTCTGTCGCAATAATGGAGCGATGGGAAACAGAATCAAATACAGTTGGCTCAATATACCAGCCTACATCATCGCTCGCTCCCCCTCCAATCAGCAGCCGTCCTTCTTGTGTTCCAATATGGATGTAACGCTGAACCGTTTCAAATTGTCTTTTCGAGACAACCGGCCCCATCGTCACTTGTTCGTCCATTCCATTTCCAACTCGAATACGTTTCACCTGTTCCATCACATGCGCTCGAAATACATCGATAATCTCTTTCTCAACAAATACGCGACTCGTTGCCGTACAACGTTGCCCCGTTTGTTTCATCGCTCCTTCTACAACGAGTCGAGCAGCAAATTCGATATTTGCATCTTTTAAAACGATGGCTGGATTTTTTCCACCAAGTTCAAGTTGATATTTCGCCCCACGAGCTGCTGCTTTTTTTGCAATTTCACTACCAATCGCATTCGAGCCTGTAAACGTAATCGCATCGACATTCTTATGTTCGACAATGGCATCACCAATTGTGCTTCCACGGCCGACGACAAAGTTTAAAACTCCTGAAGGTAATCCTGCTTCTGCGAACAATTCAACGATGCGAGCTCCTGTAGCGCTTGCTTCTAGTGCAGGCTTAAATACAACCGTATTTCCATAAACGAGGGCAGGGGCAATTTTCCA
Source organism: Anoxybacillus thermarum (assembly GCF_000836725.1). GTDB lineage: Bacteria > Bacillota > Bacilli > Bacillales > Anoxybacillaceae > Anoxybacillus > Anoxybacillus thermarum. The sequence continues at coordinate 11,650 of NZ_JXTH01000036.1, forward strand.
TATCGGGATAGCTAGCGGAAAATTCCATGGAGCAATGACAGCTACAACCCCGACAGGCACACGTTTTGTAAAAAATAAATTTTTTGCGTCAAATGAAGGTAACACTTCCCCTACTCTTCTCAACCCTTCTCCGGCATAATAACGTAAAATAGCTGCGCTACGATATACTTCTCCTTTCGTTTCAACAAAACGCTTCCCCATTTCTTTCGTAGCTAATTCCGCCAATTCATCCGCATATTGCTCAAATAAATGAGCGACTTTTTGCAAATACGCGCCACGCTCTGGAGCAGCCGTTTGCGCCCATTTTTTCTTTGCTTTCACCGCAGCAAACACCGCCTCATCCACATCATGAACAGACGAACCGACCACGATTGCAACAAGCTCCGTTTGATCAGCTGGATTGTATCGCTCAATCGTTTCACTTTTCCCTTCAGTCCATTCACCATCAATGTAGTTTTTCACTTCACGCATCATTTCACCACCTTTTGTTGTACTTCTGATAATAGTTGGTGTAAAATAGAAAAACCTTTCTGTAGCTGTTCATCTGTCATCACAAGCGGCGGTAAAAAGCGTACAACGTTGCTGTATAATCCAGCGCTTAAAAAGATCGCTCCGCGCTTCCATGCATGGGACACAATATATGCTGTTTGTTCTTTCGCTGGCGTTTTTTGCTCGCGATCTGTTACAAGCTCGATCGCGCACATCGCCCCAAGCCCGCGCACATCGCCAACGATGTCAAACTGTCGCTTCATTTCTTCTAAAAGCGTCATCATTTTTTCACCAAGATGACGAGCACGCAAAATAAGCTGTTCTTCTTCAATGACATCTAAAACAGCGAGTGCAGCTGCACATGCCAATGGACTCCCAGAAAACGTGCCACCAAGCTGACCAACTTCAGGTGCATCCATTATTTCACTTCGGCCAACGACTGCACTGATCGGCACACCCGCTCCCATCGACTTCGACAATGTCATTAAATCAGGTGCTACGCCGAAATGTTCCATCGCAAACATACGCCCGGTTCGAGCAAAACCCGTTTGAATTTCATCAGCAATCATCACGATGCCATGCTCGTCGCAAATGCGACGAATCGCCTGCATAAATTTCGCCGATGGAACGACAAACCCACCTTCTCCTTGTACAGGTTCAATAATGATCGCAGCCACATGATCAGGCGCCACTTCCGCAGTAAAAAACTGTTGCAGTGCTGCTATTAACCGTTCATCCACCTCATCTGCCGTTTGCCCGTTTGCTCGATAATAGTATGGATATGGCAACTTATACACCTCTGGGGCGAATGGACCAAATCCTTTTTTATATGGCATTACTTTGCTTGTTAGCGACATCGTTAATAGCGTCCGACCATGATATCCACCTGTAAATGACACAATCGCCGAGCGACCTGTATACTTTCTTGCAATTTTCACAGCGTTTTCCACTGCTTCCGCACCACTATTTAAAAAGATCGTTTTTTTCGGAAAGTCACCCGGTGTTAGCTCATTTAATTTTTCTGCTAATAACACGTACGATTGGTAAGGCGTCACGTGAAAACATGGATGAATAAACGCTGCCGCCTGCTGCTGAATGGCAGCGACTACTTTTGGGTGACAATGTCCAACGTTTTGTACACCAATCCCCCCCGCAAAGTCGATATATTCGCGATCATCTATGTCGCGAATCATTGCTCCTTTTGCTTCTTTAATAAAAATTTCCGTCACGTTGTATGGCGCTCTTGCAACTGCTTCTCTTCTTCGTTCCATCCAATTCGACATGATCTCTCCTCCTTCGACAAATAAAAAGCCAGTTTAATCATCGTGATGACACAATGACTAAACTGGCTGGTGCTTATGAGTTGCTCGCCGATCAGACGAGTAAAATAAGCTCCACAGTTTTTGCTTATTTGCTTTTATTTTAAGACAATCTTTTTTATTTTGTCAAACTATTTTTAAAATAAAAAATATTTACAAAATAAACGTGCTGTTTTATACTGAAAGTAGCTAGCCCCACCAAACAACTGACCGTTTGGCTTCGGGTAGCAACGTAAGTTTTTTTGTTAAAGAACTGTTCCGATTCGACCGACTTTCTTTTCGAAAGACACGCTCGAATCGTTTATGCCAGTTCCTCTCCTGTACGTTGTAGGGAGGGACTGGTTTTTTTATTACGAAAATGGAGGTGAACGAATGGCCGGAGCTTTAGATGGGATTCGAGTAATTGACTTGACGCGCGTTCTTGCTGGCCCATATGCCACAATGATTTTAGGTGATCTCGGGGCAGATGTCATAAAAATCGAAGCACCGAGAGGGTCAGATGATACACGTTTTTGGGGACCACCGTTTCAAAACGGTATGAGCGCTTACTATGCAGCTGTCAATCGAAACAAACGAAGCATAACTGTCAATTTAAAAGATGAAAGCGGAAAAGAAACGATTCGTCAACTTTCAAAAACAGCCGACATTATCATTCACAATTTTAAAACAGGAACGATGGAACGGCTTGGGCTTGGGTATGATGATCTGTCCGCCATCAATCCGAAACTCATCTACTGCTCAATTACTGGATTTGGTGAAACAGGGCCGTATCATCATTTAGCTGGCTACGATTATATCATTCAAGCGATGAGCGGCTGGATGAGCATTAACGGGACAGAACAATCCGGACCGTTAAAAGTCGGCGTGGCGGTCACAGATATCTTCACAGGTTTGTATGCAGCGATCGCCGTACAAGCAGCACTCATCGCTCGGCAAAAAACAGGAAGCGGACAAAAAATTGATTTAAGTTTATTTGATTGTGCCATTAGTGCGCTTGTAAACGTCGCGTCGAATTATCTCATGTCCGGTGAAGTGCCAAAACCGTTAGGAAACGATCATCCAAACATCGTTCCGTATTCGACATATGAAGCAAGCGATGGTTTGTTTGTTGTTGCCGTCGGAAACGATCGGCAATTTCAAGCACTATGCGAACTGCTAGAAGATCAATCAATCGGTGCAGATGAGCGATTTCGAACAAATGCCGGTAGAGTCGCCCATCGCCATGAACTAAATCGTCGGCTAAACGATGAATTAAAAAAGAAAACGCGTGCACAATGGCAGAAATTGTTTGAACAAAAAGGCATTCCTTGCGGTCCTGTTCATACGCTAGATCAAGTGTTTCAACATGCACAAACGCACGCACGAAACATGCTCATCCACATGGATCACCCAGATGTTGGAACGTTAAAACTGGTCGGCACACCGTTAAAGTTTTCACACACACCGGTCACATATCGATTTGCTCCACCTCTTGCAGGGGAACATAACGATTTATTTATTAAAGGAGGAAAAAAACTTGATGAACTTTGATTTTACTCCAGAACAAGAAATGTTGCGACAAACGGTAAGAAAATTTGTTGATAAAGAAATTTTACCTCACATAAAAGAATGGGATGAACGAGGCTATTTCGATCCAAACATTTTAAAACGTCTTGCACAATTAAACTTAATGGGCGTATGCATTCCAGAGCAATACGGCGGAATGGGGATGGATTACAATTCACTAGCCATCGTATGTGAAGAGCTTGAACGTGGAGATACTGCGTTTCGCACAGCCGTTTCTGTCCATATCGGACTTAATAGTTTAACACTACTTCAATGGGGAACAGAAGAACAAAAACAAAAATATCTCGTACCACAAGCAAAAGGGGAGAAAATTGGGGCATTCGGATTAACGGAGCCAAACGCTGGTTCAGATGTCGCAGCCATTTCCACAACTGCTGTACGCGATGGAGATGACTATATTTTAAACGGACAAAAAACGTGGATTTCTCTTTGTGACATTGCCGACCATTTCATCGTTTTCGCTTACACAGATAAATCAAAAAAACATCGCGGTATTTCTGCTTTTATCGTTGAACGGACGATGCCTGGTTTTTCATCACGTGCCATCAAAGGAAAACTTGGCATTCGTGCAGGCAATACAGGCGAGCTGTTTTTCGACAATGTCCGCGTCCCAAAAGAAAATTTACTCGGAGAAGAAGGAGAAGGGTTTAAAATTGCGATGTCCGCACTCGATAACGGACGATTTACTGTTGCTGCTGGGGCGTGCGGCTTAATTATGGCTTGTTTAGAAGCAAGTGTGAAATATTGCCACGAACGAAAAACGTTTGGAAAGGAAATTGGCCGCCATCAACTCGTGCAACAAATGATTGCGAACATGGAAGCAGGGTTGCAAATGAGCCGCTTGCTCGTATATAAAGCAGGATTTTTGAAAAATAAAGGAAGACGAAATACGCGTGAAACATCGTTAGCGAAATGGATGGCATGCGACTTTGCAAATAAGGCTGCTGACGACGCGGTACAAATTCACGGGGCTTATGGCTATTCCAATGAATATCCTGTAGAACGATATTTACGCAACTCAAAAGCGCCAGTCATTTACGAAGGAACGCGCGAAATTCATACGATTATGCAAGCGGAATACGTGCTTGGCTATCGTCAAGATAAACCGCTCCGAAAAATGCTTCCAGCTTGGGAAGAAAAATAGAAGGTGGCTCGTGTCACCTTCTATTTTTCTGCATGCATCTTTTCTTCTAGTTTACAATATTGTTTATACAAATCTTTTAATGCTGCGCATAACGCTTGATTTGCTTTTCCTAAATACCCTTCGTGTAATTGAGCGAGCGGCTCGTCAATTCCATCTTTTAATGAATGCCCTTTTAACAACCTCGCCACATAATCACGGCCGTGTTCTGTTGCTAACGTACAAGAAGCATCCACGATGACACCGTACTTTTTATCTACTTCTGCTGTAATCGTCAACGTATCAAACACGCTTTTTGCCGCCATTCCTGAAGGCAATCGTGCATGACCGGCAATGAATTGCGTATTCATTCCTCTCCCCCCATCACCATGTTACTTCCTATTATAACGGTGGGCTGTGTCAATGCTTTGAACAATCTTTCGACAAAATCAATTAAATCTTCATAATTCCACCTGTACTTGCGGACGTTACGAGCTTCGAGTAGCGAGCTAAATATCCTGTTTTTACTTTCGGTTCAAATACTTTCCAATTTGCTTTTCGCTTTTCCCACTCTTCTTCTGGAACATGAACATCAATTGTTCGTTTTACAATATCAATGACAATGTGATCCCCATTTTCCACAAAAGCAATTGGGCCTCCTTCAGCTGCTTCCGGTGATACGTGCCCAATCGATAGCCCACGGGAAGCACCGGAGAAACGACCGTCCGTAATGAGCGCTACTTTCGTCCCTAATCCCATCCCGACAATTTGTGATGTCGGTGCTAACATCTCTGGCATACCTGGTCCACCTTTTGGCCCTTCGTAACGAATAATGACGACATGCCCCGGCTGTACTTTCCCTGCCGCGATCCCTTCAAGCGCTTCTTCTTGAGAGTCAAATACGATTGCTGGTCCTTCGTGACGCGTAATTCCTCCTTGAATGCCACCTGTTTTAATAATTGCACCATCTGGAGCTAAATTGCCGAACAATACAGCCAGTCCGCCTGTTTCTGAATACGGATTGTCAATCGGACGAATAACTTCATAGTTTCTCACTTCGCACCCTGCAATGTTTTCACCGAGCGTTTTTCCCGACACCGTCAATGCATCTAAATGAAGCGTGCCTTCTTTTTTCGACAATTCATGTAATACCGCAGACACTCCACCTGCTTCATGTAAGTCCTCAATATGCATATCGGATGCTGGAGCGAGTTTTGCTAAATGTGGTACGCGGGCCGCAACTTCATTAATTCGCTCAAGCGGATAATGAATGCCTGCTTCATTCGCAATCGCTAACGTATGTAGCACCGTATTTGTTGAACCACCGAGAGCCATGTCAAGTGCAAACGCGTTATCAATTGCTTTTTCGGTCACAATATCACGTGGTTTAATATCATGCTCAATTAAATACATTAACTGTTGAGCCGAACGGCGCACAAATTCTTTTCGTGCCGGATCAATGGCTAAAATCGTACCGTTACCCGGAAGAGCTAGGCCAAGCGCTTCAGCTAAACAGTTCATCGAATTGGCTGTAAACATCCCTGAGCAAGAACCACATGTCGGACAGCCGTACTGTTCAAGTTCTTGTAACCCTTTTTCGTCAATTTTCCCCGCTTGATATGCTCCCACTCCTTCAAATACAGAAGAGAGTGAAATTTTTTTGCCATCGCTTGTCACACCCGCTTTCATCGGCCCCCCGCTTACAAAAATGGTTGGAATGTTTAAGCGCATCGCAGCCATCATCATACCAGGTGTAATTTTATCGCAGTTTGGAATGCATACCATCCCATCAAACCAATGCGCAGAAACGACGGTTTCAACAGAATCGGCGATAATTTCACGGCTCGGCAACGAATAGCGCATGCCGATATGTCCCATCGCGATGCCATCATCCACTCCGATCGTATTCATTTCAAACGGAACACCGCCGGCTTCACGAATCGCTTCTTTCACAATTTTACCAAATTCTTGTAAATGAACATGTCCTGGAATAATATCAATATACGAGTTTACAACCGCAATAAACGGTTTATTGAAATCTTCTTCTTTTACCCCTGCCGCACGCAATAAACTACGATGTGGCGCACGGTCAAATCCTTTTTTAATCATATCGCTACGCAAAACAAATCCCTCCATCTTTTCTGAACTTGTTAAACATTGTAGCACTTTTTTAAATAAAATGACAATTCTAAAAATAAAAATCCCTTTATCTACAAATATCGTAGACAAAGGGGCTAATTCTTTGTTTATTGATCGCAATCTATTTTATCTTTATGTTTTTTTCGTTTGTGTTCATGAAAAAGATGAATTAAATCGCTAACATCTTCTAACTTAAATTGAAGTAGCATTTGATTTTTCAGTACGGTCCGTAACGTTCGCTCAACAGATCGGTTGACTTTCAATAAATCATGAAGCGTCTGTGCTTTCGTTCCACTTGCACTCGTTGTGAGGGTGCCTAACACGGCTTGCAACTTTTCTGCCTCAGCATTCATAATATGTGCCAAACTTAATTCTTCCAATGCGATCGATGCAAGCAATAACGATAGCACATCTTCTTCATCTAAATCAATGTCCGGCTTAATATTAGGGATGTTTGGAAAAGACAAGTAGATCATCTCCTTTTTTCAATGATACAACAATCATATGCACAAAAAGAGGAGATGATTCATTTCCCTAAGAAACCGTCAACTTCTTTCGCTACTTCCCGACCTTCATGAATAGCCCAAACGACAAGACTTTGTCCGCGTCTTGCATCACCTGCGACAAATACCCCTTTGACGTTCGTCTTGTATCGTGACGCTTTTACTTTTTTGTTTCCTGTTTCTATTCCAAATTGTTGTAAAAGTGATGGCTCTGGTCCTTCAAAACCGATGGCGATTAACACGATGTCACATGGCCATACTTTCTCTGTACCTGGAATTTCTTTAAATACAATACACCCATGTTCATCTACTATTTTTTCCATTTGAATCGTATGCAGTTCCTTTACGTTCCCTCTATCATCACCGACGATTTTTTTCGTTTGAATGCAATATTGACGTGGATCCGTACCAAACTTCGCTTCCGCTTCTTCATATGCATAATCAACGGTAAAAATAAGAGGATATTGTGGCCACGGATTATCACTTGCACGATCAGTCGGCAGCGCGGGGTGCTTGCCGAACTGAACAATGCTTTTACATTGTTGCCGCAATGCCGTCGCCACACAGTCAGCTCCTGTATCTCCACCACCGATGACGATGACATGTTTATGTTTGGCATCAATAAATGCTTCGTCTTTTTCACCGGTCAACAACCATTTTGTTGTTTGGGTTAAGTAATCCATTGCAAAATGAACGCCTTCTAATTCGCGTCCTTCTATAACAAGATCGCGCTGTTTTTGCGCTCCAATACAAAGCACAACCGCATCATATTGTTTCTGTAACTCATTGACAGTGATATGCTTTCCAACTTCTGTATTCGTGATAAATGTAATTCCTTCTTCGCTAAGCAGGCGCACACGCCGTTCGACGATATCTTTTCCAAGTTTCATATTCGGAATGCCGTATGTTAATAGTCCCCCTATGCGATCGGCACGCTCGTATACAGTGACAAGATGGCCTGCTTGATTTAATTCGTCTGCACATGCTAAGCCGGCTGGTCCTGAGCCGATCACAGCGACTTTTTTTCCTGTTCGCTTGTTCGGAATGCGCGGTTGAACCCAACCTTCTGCGAATGCTTTGTCGATGATTGCTCGCTCAATTCCTTTAATGGCCACCGCCGAATCGGAAATGGCTACGGTGCACGATCCTTCACACGGTGCTGGGCAGACACGCCCCGTAAACTCTGGGAAGTTATTCGTTTTTGCTAACCGTTCAAACGCTTCTTTCCAACGTCCACGGTATACAAGATCGTTCCATTCTGGAATGAGATTATGAATCGGACATCCTGACGTTAATCCATTTAGTTCCATTCCCATATGACAAAAAGGGGTACCGCAATCCATACATCTTGCTCCTTGACGTGCTAACGTTTCATTGGAAAACGGAAACGTATATTCGTTCCAATCTTGTAAACGAGAAAGCGGATCGCGCTTTTTTTCTTCCTCCCGTACATATTCCATAAACCCTGTTGCTTTCCCCATCGTTCTCCCCCTTTCTTTTCTACAGAAGCGATCGCTTACTTCGCGACCGCTTCGATTACTTTTTCAGTTACAACACCTTTTTTGCTTGCAACCGTTTCAAATGCTTGAAATACCGCTTCATCATGCGACAATCCGCGTTGCTTCAGCGCCTCAATCGTTTCAATCATAAGCTTATAATTTTTCGGAATGACTTTGACGATGTCTTTCACAACATGTTCCCAATTTGCAAGCACATACGCCGCTTTCGGGCTTTCTGTATATTCGTAATGTTTCATAATCATATGTTGCACATCTCGTATTTCGTTTTCGTCGACTAATGATTCAAATAAAACGAGTTCATGGTTTGCACGTTTTTTCCACCCATCGTCATCAGCAAGTACGTATGCAATACCACCCGACATTCCCGCGGCGAAATTTTTTCCAACAGAACCGAGAATAACGACACGTCCACCTGTCATATACTCACAGCCATGATCCCCAACACCTTCAACAACGGCAACAACTCCGCTATTGCGAACGCAAAAACGTTCCCCAGCTCGACCGCGAATGTACGCTTCACCGCTTGTTGCGCCGTAAAACGCCACGTTTCCGATAATCACTTGGTCTCTACATGCAAACTCCGCTTCATGTGGCGGACGAATGATTACTTTTCCACCTGACAACCCTTTTCCAACATAATCGTTCGCATCTCCGATGAGTGTCATCGTCATTCCTTTTGGTACAAATGCTGCAAAACTTTGTCCGGCTGATCCGTGAACATGTAGTCGGATCGTATCTTCTGGAAGACCTTCTTCTCCGTATCGTTTTGATATTTCGCTACCTACCATTGCACCGACTGTGCGATGAACGTTACGAATCGGGACATGTAACTGTACCGGTTTTTTATCTTCTAGCGCTTTCTTTATCGCAGGCAAAATAATTGTATGATCAAGCGTTTCGTCGAGACGATGGTTTTGCGGTTTAGAAAACGTTCTCGGCCCGTGCACTTGATACAACAAGCGCGATAAATCAAGATGTTTCGCTTTCCAATGTCGTTTCGCCCGCTCGCTTATTTTTAATACATCTACCCGCCCAACCATTTCTTCGATCGTGCGGAAACCGAGTTGCGCCATTATCTCACGCACTTCTTGGGCAATAAAATACATGAAATTGACGATATGCTCCGGTTTCCCTGTAAATTTTGCCCGCAATTCAGGATTTTGTGTCGCTACACCAACAGGGCACGTATCTAAATGACAAACGCGCATCATGACACACCCTAAAACGACAAGCGGAGCGGTCGCAAAACCAAACTCTTCAGCTCCAAGCAATGCGGCCATCACAACATCACGACCAGTCATTAATTTTCCGTCTGTTTCTAATACAACACGATCTCGTAATCCGTTTAACATAAGCGTTTGATGCGTTTCAGCTAAACCGAGCTCCCACGGAAGACCGGCATGTTTAATGCTCATTTTTGGGGAAGCGCCCGTACCACCGTCATATCCGCTAATAACGATCACATCGGCACCACCTTTAGCCACTCCTGCCGCGATTGTACCAACACCAGATTTTGCAACGAGTTTCACACTAATACGCGCATGCCGATTCACATTTTTCAAGTCATAAATGAGTTGAGCTAAATCTTCAATGGAATAAATATCATGATGCGGTGGCGGCGAAATAAGCTCGACACCAGGCGTAGATCCACGCACTTTTCCAATCCACGGATATACTTTATTGGCAGGAAGTTGTCCTCCTTCTCCCGGTTTTGCACCTTGCGCCATTTTAATTTGTAACTCATCGGCATGGACTAAATAATGGCTTTTTACACCGAATCGTCCCGATGCAACTTGCTTAATTGCGCTGCGACGAAAATCACCATTTTCATCTCGCACATAGCGTCGCGGATCTTCCCCACCTTCTCCGCTATTGCTCTTTCCACCGATGCGATTCATTGCAATCGCAAGCGCTTCGTGGGCTTCTTCGCTCAACGAACCATATGACATCGCTCCTGTTTTAAACCGGCGTACAATCGCTTCTATCGGCTCGACTTCCTCGATAGGAATCGGTGTGCGCGTTTCATCAAACGTAAATAAGTTACGCAAAAATGTGATTTGCTCTTCGTTTGCCATTTTCGAGTATTGTTTAAATAGTTCGTAGTCATTTTTTCGACACGCCCATTGTAACGTATGAATCGTTTTCGGATTAAACGCATGATGTTCACCGTTTTTACGCCATTGCAATTCACTTCCAGAATCTAATGTTTGATCATAAGATGTGTGGAACGCTTGCATATGGCGCATTTTTGCTTCTTGAGCAATTTCGTTTAAGCCGATTCCGCCAATTTGCGATGCTGTTCCTGTAAAATATTGTTCAATAACATCGTTTCCAATACCGATTGCTTCAAAAATTTGCGCACCGCGATAGCTTTGCACCGTTGAAATACCCATTTTTGACATCACTTTCACAACGCCATCTGTCGCTGCTTTTTTATACGTTTCGACCGCATGTTCATATGTGGACGCGATAATCCCTTTTTCGACCGCTTCACGAATCGTCGCAAAAGCTATATATGGATGAATGGCGTCCGCTCCATAACCAATTAACGCAGCAAAATGATGTACTTCGCGCGCTTCTCCGCTTTCAACAATTAAGCTTACTTTTGTACGCGTCCCTTTCCGCACGAGATGTTGATGCACCGCGCTGACTGCCAAAAGCGCAGGAATGGCTATGCGCTGCTCATTCATTGATCGATCGGATAAAATAATTAACGTCACACCGTTGGCAATTGCTTCATCTACCGCTTGACATAATTCATCTAACGCTCCTTTTAAATCATTTGTAAAAACAGTAGATAATGTAACGCATAAAAATTCGCGATACGGATTCATTCGAAGTGCCTTTAATTGTTTGTTCGTTATAATCGGACAATCCAGACGAATGCGACGGGCAGCCGACGCATCTGGGTTTAACAGATCCCCTTCTCTTCCAAGAAACGTCACCGTCGATGTAACAGTATATTCACGAATGGCATCGATCGGCGGATTTGTCACTTGCGCAAATAGTTGTTTAAAATAATTGAACAAACTTTGTGGCCGATCGGACAAAACCGCTAACGGCGTGTCATTTCCCATCGCTCCTGTCGGATCTTTTCCTTCCGTCGCCATCGGAATGATCGTTTTTTCGACATCTTCATACGTATACCCGAACGCTTTTTGTTTCGTGACGAGATCATCGAACAATTGTTCATCATCGTCCGTTTTTAATTCGTCAATTGAAACGATTTGTTCGTCTACCCATTGACGATACGGACGTTCATTGGCGATTTGCGTTTTTATTTCGTCATCAGAAATGATGCGCCCTTGTTCAAAATCAATAAAAAGCATTTTCCCAGGGCTTAATCGTTCTTTATACAAAACATTTTCCGGCGCTACATCGATGACTCCGACTTCCGATGAAAAAATAATATAGTCATCTTTTGTGACATAGTAACGGGCTGGACGCAGACCGTTGCGATCGAGAATGCCGCCAATTTGCTTGCCATTTGTGAATACGATTGCTGTCGGACCATCCCACGGCTCCATAAGACAGCTATAATATTCATAAAACGCTTTTTTATCTTCATCCATCTCTTTATCCCAATACCACGGTTCAGGAATGAGCATCATCGCCGTTTCAGCGAGCGATTTTCCTGCTAACACAAAAAATTCAAACGCATTATCAAGCATGGACGAATCGCTTCCGTTCGTATCTAAAATTGGAAGTACTTTTTGTAAATCTTCTCCAAACACTGGGGAGGAAAACTGCTTTTCACGTGCCATCATCCAATGAATATTCCCACGCAATGTGTTAATCTCCCCGTTATGAATTAAATAACGATTTGGATGCGCTCGCTCCCAACTTGGAAACGTATTTGTGCTAAAGCGCGAGTGAACGAGCGCAAACGCTGAACGAAATCGCTCGTCTTGTAAATCGATATAAAAAGCATCTAGTTGTTCAGGAGTAACTAGTCCTTTGTAAACAATTGTGCGACTGGATAAACTCGAAAAATAATATTCATTGTTTTTTACAACTTTTTCTGCCCGTTTACGAATGACATATAGCTTTCGCTCAAAATGTTGTTCATCTGTCACTTCATCGCTTGCCGCGATAAAAAGCTGCCGAATGTACGGACGACTTTGTTTTGCTAATGTTCCAAGTTTTTCGACATCAACAGGTACATCTCGCCATCCGAGCACCTTTTGTCCTTCTTCATGAACGATATGATTGATTTGACGTTCTAACATCGTTCTTTTCTGCTCGCTATGCTCAAAAAAGAAAATCATCCCGACCCCATAACGCCCTTTAGGCGGAAGTGAAAATGGACAAACAAAACGAAAATAATCGTCAGGAATTTGCACCATGATTCCAGCCCCGTCACCTGTTTGCGGGTCGCTTCCTTGCCCCCCCCGATGTTCTAATTGCCGTAACATATGAAGGCCCTGCTCTACAATATGATGAGACGCTTCACCTTTTAAGTGAGCATATAAACCGATCCCACATGCATCATGTTCAAACTGCGGACGGTACAATCCTTGCGCTTTTGGTAAACCTCTCATGTGAATCCCCCATTCCGTCATCATGTATGTATAATTGTAGATTTCAACAATCATACAAACAATATATAATTTAGATAACATTCATCTCATTTCGAGAATGATGGAAAGGAGTAGAAAATATGGAATTAAGACAACTCGTTTATTTCACGGAAGTCGCGAAACGAGAGCATGTGTCAGAAGCTGCTGAAGCATTGCATGTTGCTCAATCCGCCGTCAGTCGCCAAATTGCCAATTTGGAGAATGAGCTTGGCGTGAAGTTATTTGAACGAGAAGGAAGAAATGTGAAATTAACACCGATCGGACGTCACTTTTTACAACATATTGAATTAGCACTAAAAGCGATCGACTATGCAAAACAACAAATTGAGGAATATTTAGATCCAGAACGCGGAACGATTAAAATCGGTTTTCCAACGAGTCTTGCAAGCTATACGATGCCGATGGTCATTTCTACGTTTAAACAACGACATCCACACATTTCTTTTCATTTGCGTCAAGGGTCATATAAATTTTTAATTGAGGCGGTAAAAAAGCGAGAAATCGATTTAGCTTTTTTAGGACCTGTTCCAACAGAGGAAAAAGGTATTCGAGGGGATATTTTATTTACAGAGTCGTTCGCAGCGCTCATTCCGAAAGATCATTCACTTAGTCAGAAACGAAGCATTGCGCTAAGTGAATTGCGGCACGAACCGTTTGTCATGTTTCCTCAAGGATTTATTTTGCGAAAAATCGTCGAAGATGCTTGCAAACAGGCAGGCTTTTCTCCGATTATTTCATCAGAAGGAGAAGATTTAGATGCGATCAAAGGGCTCGTTTCAGCAAGTATTGGCGTTACTTTATTACCAGAGAGCACGTTTTATGAAACAACCCCACGCTATACGGTGAAAGTGCCAATTGACCTCCCACTCGTCCGACGCAATGTCGGGATCATTTTACCTAAGTGCGATCTGCCACCATCTGTCAATGTATTTTATCAATTCGTCAAACAATTTTTCGCAATGTTGGATCGATATCAGTAAGCCAGCTGATGTACATAGCCGGCTTACTGTCCTTATACAGATAAATCAATGCCAACAACGCCAACGACATGCCCGTCTTGAACGATCGGTGCGGAAATGGTTAAACACGGACGCTTCGTTAACGCAGATATATACACCGAAGAAACGTATACATTCCCTTTTGCAGCTTCAACAAACCACGGACGAGCTTTGGCATTTACAAGTCCCGCAGGAGGATTCGAATAAATGAACGTACCGTCCACCCGATTCGACCAAACAGCTTCTACATTTTCATTCATGTTTAAAAATTCATTTAAGTATGCCTCATGTTCACTTGTTTGTAAACGAGCGAGCGGATAAGAGCGTAAAAACAATGTAAGCTTTTCTTTCATTTGTTCAATCACATGTAGATCAACGGAAGTTGCCGTTACACGTTCATCGTTTTTTATAATTGTTTGCAACTCGTTCGATGTTTTTTCAATCGCTTCGTTCACTTGTAGCACCTGTTTCACATTTTCATGTTGTACATCCATATGTTTTGCGACTTCATGGGCATGATTTTTATTTTCCTGCACCATGGAAGAAATATATTCAAGCAAAGCCGAAATTTCTTGCACACTCGCCGTCTGTTCGTCGACCGATTGCGACGAATCGTGTGCCATTGCTGTCATATGATGAAGTCTTTCCCTAAAATCACATAAAACAGAGAAAATGTGATTCATTTCATTTGACCCGTTGTTAATTTGTTCTGTTTCTGATTTTACCATATGCATGGTTGAAGCGATCCCAGACTGAATAGATGATAAAATGTCCCGCGTTTGCTCTACGGCAGCTGACGTTTGGTTAGCTAATTTCCCAACTTCGTTTGCAACGACCGAAAACCCTTTCCCATGTTCCCCCGCACGGGCAGATTCAATATTCGCATTGAGCGCTAAAATACTCGTTCGCTGCGAGATAGAAGCAATCGTCGAAAGAATGTGATGAATTTCTTGTGAACGCTCTACTAACAGCTCCATTTGACGAAGAAGCGCATAATGACCTGTTCGCAAATCATCCATTTCACGTTGAAGGTTTTTTAAAGAGTGTAGCGAGCGGATCAGTTCGTTATAAGATGCTTCACTATCTGCATGAATGCGCTGAGAAACGTCTGAAATTTTTAATGCCGATCGTTCAATCATTTTCGTCTTCTCTTCTACTTGAGCTGTATAAATTACTGTTTTTTCCAAGCGGTCAATTAATTGGAATGTGCTCTGTTGCGTTGCGCTTGATGTTTCATCAAGCGAGGAAGCAGCTAATTTCATTTGCTCGACAACTGCCTTTAGCTGGTCAGCCGCCACTTCAATTTGACTGAGCACCACGCTCTGCTTCGTTTCTTTCACCTCTTCTTTTCTTAGTCCCTTCTTTAACAAGAACATATTCTCACCTTCTTATGTCATATTTTATAACACAAATATAACATAAGAAGTCAACAAAATAAACATTTTTATAAAAATTCAAAATATTTCTTTTTTACGGCGTTATTTTCCAGAAAATACCCACATACGACTACCAATCCAATTGATAACTATTCCACTTATCGTTGCCATAAATTTACTTAAAAAAACTGAAAACATTTGATTGCATCCGTACAATACAATGATCGTCGCCGTGAGAGAACAAAAGTTTAAAACGAGGAAACGAACAAATTGTTTCATAATTGCCCCCTTCACTCGAAATGTCCATATCCGATTCCACATATAGCTGTTTACTACCCCCGCACTATATGCAAAAGTTTGTGCCCACACTTGTGGCACATTAAGCGATACAAAGAAGAAAAAAAGCAACCAATCAACAACTGTATTACTTATCCCTACAACAATAAAACGAATAAATGTAACGTAACTAGACATCTATCACACCTTCTCAACAAATCTGTAACACATGTTGGATTTTTATGTTAATATAAAAAGGAAACAAATATCAAGTGGTGGAAATAATACAAATAAAAGGAGATCATACCATGGATTATAAACTGGAGAACATTGATGTTGAACTAGTTATTGTAGGAAAGGGATATGAAGTAAAGACAAATGAAGCGTTTCAAATGATCCCTTCGCTTTGGGAATATGCCAAAAAAGATGGATTGATGGAAAAGTTGATCGATTTATCATGGGAACAACCAAAATGCAAACTTGAAGGGTTGTTAGGTGTTTGCGGAACAACATCCGCGATAACAGATGAGAAATTTACTTATTTTATGGGCATACATTATGATAAAGAAGTTCCAAACGATATGCAACGTATAACAATGAGTCAGTCAAGACTTTGTGGAGAACATTTTTTCGGTTCACTACGGGTGTTGTCAATCACTAGTTAGCGAACCATTTTCAGGAATTGATATCGTAAGCGCTTTTGGACTCTCATCCCTCATCTTGAAGTGATGATATTGTATTCCATTTTTTTACACCCAACCAAAATCCCGAAGCGCCGACAACGCTTGATGGATCGGCGTCCCGGATGACCGCTGCAGACACGGTAGATTCTGACGCACCACATCTGCCCACAACCGTCCTGCCTTCCGTTTGGCCTGTTCAACCCGCTTG
>NZ_JXTH01000037.1 GCF_000836725.1 Anoxybacillus thermarum
AGTCCAAGCGGGTTGAACAGGCCAAACGGAAGGCAGGACGGTTGTGGGCAGATGTGGTGCGTCAGAATCTACCGTGTCTGCAGCGGTCATCCGGGACGCCGATCCATCAAGCGTTGTCGGCGCTTCGGGATTTTGGTTGGGTGTAAAAAAATGGAATACAATATCATCACTTCAAGATGAGGGATGAGAGTCCAAAAGCGCTTACGATATCAATTCCTGAAAATGGTTCGCTAACTAGTGATTGACAACACCCGTAGTGAACCGAAAAAATGTTCTCCACAAAGTCTTGACTGACTCTAAAGTTTTATTAAGTTGTAGTTTACCTGAACGCATTTATGCGTTATTCTATCAAAGGGAGAGTCACTTCTTCAGCATGTTGCCAACGCGCGAACATTTTAAGTGGCTGTATTCTTTTTTGCATAAGCGTAGCCCGTTTGATGTGCGGCGTTACGCAGACGATTTAGCTCGCTCGCGCGGATGGACGAAAGAAACAATTTTGTTTATGATTCAAGTGTTTAGAGAGCTTGGTTTCATTACAGTCGAAAACGGGATCGTTTCTTTAGCACGTGATGTACAAAAGCGGGATTTAACGGAATCACCGTCTTACCGGCTGAAACAAGCGCAAGCAGAGCTTGAACATATGTTTTTATATTCATCTTATACCCAACTAAAACGTTGGTTTGATTCATTGTATGAGGAGGAAAAAGTCAATGGATTTAAAACAATACGTCACGATTGTTCCTGATTTCCCAAAACCAGGTATTCAATTTAAAGATATTACAACGATTATGGATAAAGGGGAAGTATATAAATACGCGACGGATCAAATCGTCAATTATGCACGAGAAAAGAAAATTGATGTCGTCGTTGGACCAGAGGCGCGCGGATTTATTATCGGCTGTCCGGTTGCTTACGCGCTCGGTGTTGGATTTGTTCCTGTTCGGAAAGAAGGAAAATTACCTCGCGAAGTCATTCGTGTGGAATATGGCCTAGAGTACGGCAAGGACGTATTAACGATGCATAAAGACGCGATTAAGCCGGGGCAACGCGTTCTTATTACAGACGATTTATTAGCGACAGGTGGAACGATTGAAGCAACGATTAAGCTCGTTGAACAACTTGGCGGCGTCGTCGCAGGTATTGCGTTTTTAATTGAATTAACGTATTTAGAAGGTCGCGAGAAGTTAAAAGGATACGATATTTTAACGTTAATGCAATTTTAAGGAAGGAGGGGCAGAACGCTCCTCTTTTTCACATCGTTGCTCTTTACATTTAAAAAAATTTTCATGATAATATTGTCAATACGTTTAAAATAAAAAAGGTGATTGCATGGCAAACGAACAAGTATTAACGGCGGAACAAGTCATTGAAAAGGCGAGCCGTTATTTGTCGAAAGACGACGTACAGTTTATCGAGCGAGCATATGAGTTTGCAAAGGAAGCGCATCGCGAGCAATATCGGAAATCTGGAGAACCGTACATTATTCATCCAATTCAAGTGGCGGGTATTTTAGTCGATTTGGAAATGGATCCTGCAACAATTGCGGCGGGATTTTTACATGATGTTGTTGAAGATACAGCTGTGACGAAGGAAGATTTAGAAAAAGAGTTTGGCAAAGAAGTAGCGATGCTCGTTGATGGTGTGACGAAGCTTGGGAAAATTAAATATAAATCACATGAAGAACAACAGGCGGAAAACCATCGAAAAATGTTTTTAGCAATGGCGCAAGATATACGGGTGATTTTAATTAAGTTAGCGGACCGTTTGCACAATATGCGCACGTTAAAACATTTGCCGTTGGAAAAGCAGCGCCGTATCGCCAATGAGACGCTGGAAATTTTCGCACCGCTTGCGCATCGTCTCGGAATTTCAAAAATTAAATGGGAGCTCGAAGATACAGCGCTTCGCTATTTAAATCCGCAACAATATTATCGAATTGTCAACTTGATGAAAAAGAAGCGTGCAGAACGTGAGCAATATTTAGAAGAAGTCATTCGAGAAATGCGTGAACGGTTGAACGAAGTCGACATTCAAGCTGAAATTTCTGGACGTCCGAAACATATTTATAGCATTTATCGAAAAATGGTTTTGCAAAATAAACAATTTAACGAAATTTATGATTTGCTTGCTGTGCGTATTATCGTTGAAAGCATTAAAGACTGTTATGCGGTTCTTGGCATCATTCATACATGTTGGAAGCCGATGCCAGGGCGCTTTAAAGATTATATTGCCATGCCGAAGCCGAATATGTATCAATCGCTTCATACGACGGTTGTCGGCCCAAAAGGCGAGCCGCTTGAAGTGCAAATTCGGACGTTTGAGATGCATCATATTGCGGAATTTGGGATTGCTGCGCATTGGGCATACAAAGAAGGAAAGACGATTCGTCCAAATACGTTTGAAGAAAAACTATCATGGTTTCGCGAAATTGTCGAATGGCAAAACGAGACGAACAACGCCGAAGAGTTTGTAGAGACGTTGAAGATGGATTTATTTTCCGACATGGTGTTCGTTTTTACACCAAAAGGGGACGTCATTGAACTTCCAGCCGGTTCGGTGCCGATTGACTTTGCATACCGCATTCATTCAGAAATCGGAAACAAAACGATCGGGGCGAAAGTAAACGGAAAAATGGTGCCGCTCGATCATCCGCTTCAAACGGGGGATATTGTTGAAATTTTAACGTCTAACCATTCATACGGTCCAAGTCAAGACTGGTTAAAAATTGCGCAAACGTCGCATGCAAAAAATAAAATTCGACAATTTTTCAAAAAGCAACGCCGCGAAGAAAATGTTGAAAAAGGAAAAGAACTCGTTGAAAAAGAAATTCGCAACATGGGTTTTGATATAAAAGAAGTGCTTACTACAGAAAACACGAAACGTGTTGCGGAAAAATTTAATTTCGCCAGCGAAGAAGACATGTATGCTGCTGTCGGATATAACGGCATTACCGCTGCTCAAGTGGCTCACCGCTTAACAGAAAAATGGCGCAAACAACGCGATTTAGAAGAGCAAGCGAAACGCCTGTCGGACATGCTACAAGAAGCAAAAACGATTGCACCGATGAAAAAGCGCGATTTTGGTGTATGCGTCGAAGGTGTGGACAATTTGCTCATTCGTTTGTCGCGCTGTTGCAATCCGGTTCCAGGCGATGAAATTATCGGTTTTATTACAAAAGGTCGTGGCGTTTCCGTGCATCGTGCGGATTGTCCGAATGTACTTGCAGAAGAAGCAAAAGAGCGGCTCATTCCTGTTCAATGGGAGAGCAGTGCAAATTGTCAACGAGAATATACAGTCGATATCGAAATTACTGGTTACGATCGACGCGGCTTGCTTAATGAAGTATTACAAGCTGTAAATGAAACAAAAACGAATATTTCCGCTGTATCTGGAAGAACAGATCATCGAAATAAAATGGCGACGATTCATATGACGATTTTTATTCATAACGTAAGCCATTTACAAAAAGTTGTTGAGCGCATTAAACAAATTCCAGATATTTATTCAGTGAGACGGATAATGAACTAGAAAGGGTTGTCGGAATGAGAGTTGTCGTTCAGCGCGCAAAAGATGCAAAGGTCACAGTAGCTGGCGAAGTCGTCGGGGAAATTGATTTTGGGCTTGTGTTGCTAGTTGGTATTACTCATGATGATACAGAGGAAGATGCGGCGTTTGTTGCAGACAAAATTGCTCATTTGCGCATATTTGAAGATGAGCATGGAAAAATGAACGTGTCGCTTTTAGATGTTGGTGGGTCAATTTTATCCATCTCGCAATTCACGCTGTACGGGGACTGTCGGAAAGGAAGAAGACCAAACTTTATGGATGCAGCTAGACCGGAACATGCGAAACAGATGTATGAAGCGTTGAATGAGCAACTGCGTCAAAAAGGGATTCGTGTGGAAACAGGCGTATTTGGTGCGATGATGGATGTGACGTTAACGAACGTCGGACCGGTGACGCTCATTGTCGAAAGTAAATAAAAACCGTGCTCGCATGTGGACGAGCTCGGTTTTTTTTATCCTCGCGCTAAATGTTTTTTAAGTTTTTGTACGTCACGAAGAGTGAGTCCGAATTCAGAAGCGAGTTCAAACGATGTGAGCTCGTTTTCTTTTTGAATAAATGCGTGAAAATCAACGTGCATAAGTGGGGATTGTGAATGAATAAACTCTCCTTTTTCACTATGGCGCATGACAAATCTCCTTTCGTGTCAATGTCGTTCGTATTATTCCCAATTTTTCTACCTTTCCATTCAAAGAAGGATTTTTTTTGTTTATGAAGAAATAAAGTAGCGACTATTGACAACGTAGGAGGATTTGCAACATGAAAAAATCGCTTATCGCGTCATTGTTTATTTTTTGTTGTTTGTTGCTGATCGTTCAAACAGCATCAGCAGCAATGAACGTGCGCATCGTTGTTGACCGATTGAACGTCCGCACCGGTCCAGGATTGACGTTTGCGGTGCAAGAAAAAGTAGCAAAAGGAAAGCAATATGCTGTCGTCCAAAAGCGAGGCGAATGGCTACAAATTCGGCTCGCATCGAACCGAACTGGCTGGGTGCATGGAAAATATGTTCAAATACAAAATAAACCGAATGAAACGAAAAAACAAATACAACAACTTGTCGTCTGTCAAGTGGACGGTTTGCGAATTCGAAAAGGTCCGGGTACGACTTTTTCGGTCATCGGATATGTCAATCGCAATGAAAAAGGAATGGCAACGATCGCCCAAGGGGAGTGGGTGTACGTACGTTGGGACGGAAAAGAAGGTTGGGTACATCGGTCATATGTAGCGAATGTTGAGCTAAATGAACAAAATAACCAACAAAATAATGAACAACATACATATGTCCAGATGTTATACAACAATACAAATATTCGTTCCGCTCCTTCGACGCAATCTCCTGTCATTATAAAAGCGAAGCGCGGCGATCAGTTTTCGGTCATTCGCAAAGAAGGGCAATGGTATGTTATCCAAGTTGATCATCAAACGATTGGGTATGTAGCAGAATGGATCGTTCAAGTAAGTAACCAACCGTCTCCTTCTCAACCGCACGCGATTGTAGGGAAAACGATTGTCATTGATGCCGGGCATGGTGGTAAAGATTACGGTGCGACAGGTGTGAATGGAACGGTCGAAAAAATGTTAACGTTACAAACCGCATTGTTGCTAAGTGAAAAGTTAAAACAAACGGGCGCTAATGTCATTTTAACGCGAGAAAACGATCGGTTTTTATCGTTAAGTAAGCGAGTACAAATAGCTGGAACAAATAAAGCTGATGCGTTCGTTAGCATTCATTACGATAGCGCATTAAACCGTACCGCCAGCGGTTTAACGGTATATTACTATAAGAAAATCGACCGTTCGCTTGCGGATGCGCTTTTTGATCCCCTCAGTCGATTAACAGGCATTCAACAACGCGGAGTTCGTTTAGGGAATTATCATGTGTTGCGTGAAAATAGCCGCCCCTCTGTTTTGCTAGAGCTTGGTTATTTAAGCAATCCGAGTGAAGAGATGTTCGTTGTGTCGCCAACATATCAACAAGCCATGACAGAGGCGATTTGTAACGGATTGGTTCGCTACTTCGGAAAATAACGGTCATCTTGACAAATGGTTTGTTCGTACGTAATATAAAAGAAAATTCAACATCTCGCCGATGATGGAGAAAAGTAGTTAAGAGTACACATGGCCAGAGAGGAAATGCCGTAGGCTGGAAGCATTTCTCCATGATGACTTAACGAACGAACACTCCGTAGGTTTCTCTTTGAACGCGCGATCGTTAGTAGGAGAGAACGCTTTCCGGGCGTTATCGGATCAAAGTGGAAGCATGCGCTTCAACTAGGGTGGCACCACGGGAATTCGTCTCTCGTCCCTAATTTATTAGGGGTGGGAGATTTTTATTTGCATAAAAACTGAAGGAGGGAAATATATGTCATTTCAAATTCCGCGCGGGACGCAAGATATATTGCCAGAACAAGCAGCAAAATGGCAGTATATTGAACAAATTGCGCGCGAGCTTTGTCGACGTTACAATTACCAAGAAATTCGCACCCCTATTTTTGAACATACGGAACTATTTTTACGCGGTGTCGGCGATACGACGGATATTGTTCAAAAAGAAATGTACACATTTGAAGATCGTGGCGGTCGCAGTTTGACACTTCGTCCAGAAGGAACAGCAGCGGTCGTTCGCTCATTTGTTGAAAATAAAATGTACGGATATCCAAATCAGCCGGTAAAACTTTATTACATGGGACCGATGTTTCGTTACGAGCGTCCGCAAGCAGGTCGCTTTCGTCAGTTCGTTCAATTTGGCGTCGAAGCGCTTGGAAGCAACGATCCGGCCATTGATGCCGAAGTCATCGCTTTAGCGATGGACATATATCGTACACTCGGATTGAAAAAGCTGAAACTTGTCATCAATAGTTTAGGTGACGTTGAAAGTAGAAAGGCGCACAGACAAGCGTTAATCGATCATTTCCAACATCGCATTCATGAGTTTTGCGATGATTGCCAAGCGCGGTTACATAAAAACCCGATGCGCATTTTAGACTGTAAAAAAGACCGTAATCACGAACTGATGCGCACGGCTCCGTCTATTCTTGATTACTTAAATGAACAGTCGCGCACATATTTTGAAAAAGTGCAAATGTATTTACAAAAGCTCGGTATCCCCTTTGAAGTCGACCCGCGGCTTGTGCGCGGTTTAGATTATTACAATCATACCGCGTTTGAAATTATGAGCGAGGCAGAAGGATTTGGCGCGATTACGACGCTATGTGGAGGCGGTCGCTACAACGGTCTCGTTCAAGAAATTGGCGGGCCTGAAACGCCAGGTATCGGATTTGCTCTAAGCATTGAGCGCTTGCTTGCAGCATTAGAAGCGGAAAGTATTTCGCCACCAATTTCAGAAGGAATCGACTGTTACGTTGTTGCGTTAGGGGAACAAGCGAAAGAAGAGGCGGTTGCTCTCGTTGCTGCCCTTCGTCAAGAAGGCATCGCGGCAGAAAAAGATTATCAAGATCGAAAAGTAAAAGCACAGCTGAAAGCAGCCGATCGTTTACATGCGACATACGTTGCTATTTTAGGAGAAGATGAACTTCAAAAAGGAGTCATTAACGTCAAACATATGGCAACAGGAGAACAGCAAGAAGTATCACTTCATACATTTGTTTCACACATGAAAAACGTATTGCAATAGGAGGGGAAATTATGTTCGGAAGGACGCATTATTGTGGAGAAGTAACGGATCAAGCGATTGGTCAAACGGTTCGTTTAAAAGGATGGGTGCAAAAACGTCGCGATTTAGGAGGACTTATTTTCATTGATTTGCGAGATCGAACAGGCATTGTTCAAATTGTATTTAGCCCAGATGTATCGAAAGAGTCATTGCAAGTAGCGGAAACGATTCGTAGCGAATACGTGTTAGACGTAGAAGGAAAAGTCGTTCAGCGCGAGGCAGGACAAGTCAATCCGAATTTGCCGACAGGAACAGTCGAAGTGCATGCGACGCACGTAACGATTTTAAGTGAAGCGAAAACACCGCCGTTTCCGATTTCAGATAAAACGGACGTATCCGAAGATGTTCGGTTAAAATATCGTTATTTAGATTTACGTCGCCCTGTGATGTTTCAAACGTTTCAATTGCGCCATCAAGTGACAAAAGCCATTCGCGACTTTTTAGATGAAGAAGGCTTTTTAGAGGTAGAAACGCCAATTTTAACGAAAAGCACGCCAGAGGGAGCACGTGACTATTTAGTACCGAGTCGCGTCCATCCAGGGGAGTTTTATGCGTTGCCACAATCGCCTCAAATTTTTAAACAATTATTAATGGTAGCTGGTTTTGAACGGTACTATCAAATTGCCCGCTGTTTCCGCGATGAAGATTTACGTGCCGATCGCCAACCGGAATTTACACAAGTCGATATTGAAACATCGTTTATGAGTCAAGACGATATTTTAGCCATGATTGAAAGAATGATGGCACGCGTCATGAAAATCGCAAAAGGGATCGACATTCCTATTCCGTTCCCGCGCATGTCATATGACGAGGCGATCGCACGCTTCGGTTCGGACAAGCCAGACACGCGTTTCGGACTGGAGCTTATCGATTTATCTGAGCAAGTGAAAGATTGTGGCTTTAAAGTGTTCGCCAGCGCAGTACAAAACGGTGGACAAGTAAAAGCGATCAACGTGAAAGGAGCTGCGGATAAATATTCGCGCAAAGACATTGATGCGTTGACGGAATATGTGGCTCGCTACGGGGCAAAAGGATTAGCATGGTTGAAAGTGGAAGATGACGGATTAAAAGGGCCGATTGCGAAATTTTTTAACGAAGGCGAGCAAAAACAAATGATGCAAACGCTTGAAGCAGAAATTGGTGATTTGCTGTTATTTGTAGCGGATAAAAAATGTGTCGTTGCAGACTCGCTTGGCGCGTTGCGTTTAAAATTAGGTAAAGATTTGAAGTTGATTGACGAATCCGCGTTTCATTTCTTATGGATTACAGATTGGCCACTTTTTGAATACGATGCGGAAGAAGGTCGTTACTATGCAGCGCATCATCCGTTTACAATGCCTGTACGCGAAGATGTGCCGAAATTTGAAACAGATCCAGCAAGCGTCCGTGCACAAGCATACGATCTTGTGTTAAATGGGTATGAGTTAGGTGGAGGATCGCTCCGTATTTTTGAACGCGACATACAAGAAAAAATGTTTAAGACGCTTGGCTTTACTGAAGAACAAGCGCGTGAACAGTTTGGGTTTTTGCTTGAGGCGTTTGAATACGGCACTCCTCCGCATGGCGGTATTGCGCTCGGATTGGACCGACTTGTTATGTTGCTTGCGGGCCGTTCCAACTTACGCGATACGATTGCCTTTCCGAAAACAGCAAGCGCAAGCTGCTTGCTAACAGAAGCGCCAAGCGCAGTAAGCGAAGCACAACTAGACGAACTGCATCTGCGCGTCAAAGACGTTCAAAAAGTAGACTAAATTTGTAACGTTGCAAAACCGTTTAAAGTGTGCTAACATACAAATAACAACAAGTCCTGATGTGTTTGTCGTATCACCTATTGTTTTGACCGAACAATGTGTGATACGGGAGCCCGGGTTTTTAGGTGGCGTACATGCCTCATTTACATAGAGAGGACGTACATAAGCTTGAAACAGGGCACCCACCTGTGAGAGAGCGGGTTCAAAACAAAGGCCATCAGCGACGGCACGATTGGGACTTAAGAAACAAAAACGAATAAAGCCTTAACGTAAAGAACATGCTTTACGTTGGGGCTTTTTTTGTGCCATAATGCATGTATATCCGATTGAAATACTTACATATGGGAGGAACAACATGTTACATCAATTTTCTCGTAACGAATTAGCAATCGGGAAAGAAGGGTTGAAACGATTAAGGGAAAGTACAGTTGCCGTTCTCGGCATTGGCGGTGTCGGATCGTTTGCAGTAGAAGCGCTAGCTCGTTCAGGGGTCGGGCGCCTCATTTTAATCGATAAAGACGATATTGACATTACAAATGTCAATCGGCAAATTCATGCGTTGTTATCCACTGTTGGACGTCCGAAAGTGGAAGTGATGAAAGAGCGGATCGCTGACATTAACCCAGCGTGCGAAGTGATTGCGTTAAAAATGTTTTATACAGAAGAGACATATGAACAAATTTTTTCGTATGACATTGACTATGTCATCGATGCATCGGATACGATTTCATATAAAATTCATTTAATGAAACAATGTTTAGAACGCAACATTCCGATCATTTCAAGTATGGGAGCAGCAAATAAAATGGATCCGACTCGTTTCCGTATTGCTGATATTTCAAAAACGCATACAGATCCGATTGCGAAAGTCATTCGTACAAAATTACGAAAAGAAGGAATTAAAAAAGGTATTACGGTTGTTTTTTCAGATGAAAGTCCAATCGTCATTCGCGAAGATGTGCGAAAAGAAGTAGGAAACGATGAAGCGACGATTCGTAAGGCAAAAATGCCGCCGTCATCGAATGCGTTCGTTCCATCTGTCGCTGGTCTCATTATGGCGGCACATGTCGTGCAACAATTATTAAAAGACATCCCGATTCAACGTGTTGATCAACAGTAAGCGCAAGGGGAAATCCTTTGCGCTTTTCCTATCGCACATTATTAGTTGCAAATGAAACAGAATTGCATTATAGTGAAAGTGTGACTGTTCGGTCGTAATAAAACGACCAATCGGTCATATTTCAAGAAAGAAAGGAAGAGCGGGATGAACTTTTTAACAAGGTTTAGTTTAAAAAACGCAGTCGCCGTGTTCATCATTTCATTTTTACTTATACTAGGCGGACTGTATTCATTTTCTTCTTTAAAAGTGGATTTGCTTCCAAATATTGAGTTTCCACAATTGTCTGTGGAAGTCATTTATCCGGGTGCTTCACCAGAAGATATGAATGAGCAAGTGACGGCGAAGTTAGAAGAAAAATTTAAAGCAATTGAGGGAGTAAAGAAGATTCAAAGTTCGTCATTTGAAAGCATCGCCATCGTGAATTTAGAATTTCCATTTAACACAGATATGGAAGAAGTAGAACGACAAGTTGAATCGCTTGTCAAAGAAGCAAATTTACCAGAAAACGTGCAGACGAAAGTGAATCGTTTCTCGTTCGGTACGTTCCCGATTTATAACATTTCTGTATTTGCTAAAGGAGATACGAATGCACAGCAGCTTTTAGATGAGACAATTATTCCAGAACTTAAAAAAATTAACGGAATTAACTCCATTTCCGTCGGTGGAATGGAAGAAAAATTAATTCAAATTACAGTAGACAAACAAAAAGCGTTGCAATATGGCTTAAGCTTAACGCAAATTAAAGAACAAATTAACGAAAAGTTTTTAGCATTCCCAGCTGGAAACGTTCAAACAGAAACGGTACAAATTCCGATTCGCGTTCAACAAAAAATTGAAACGATAAAACAGCTTGAAAATTTACCATTATCTTCTCCGATCATGAATGCATCGCCAGGTGCGCCGGCAAGCGGGCAAGAAGCACCGACAACGATTACATTAAAAGATGTCGCGACGATTGAACCTGTCACAGAACAAGGAGAAATCACGCGCTACAATTTAAACGCTGCACTGTCGATGGCCATTACAAAAAAGCAAGATGCCAATACGGTTGAAGTGGCAGAAAAAGTGCTAAACGTGCTTGACAAATATAAAGACAAAATCGATTATGCAATCGGATTTGATTCAGCAGAGGGAATTAAAAAGTCAGTTGAAACGCTTGTGCGTGAAGGATTGCTTGGGGCATTGTTTGCATCTATCGCGGTGCTCGTCTTTTTACGAAACGTGCGTGCAACGATTATCGCAATCATTTCCATTCCGCTTTCGCTCTTAGTGGCATCAATTTTCTTACAACGAATGGATATTTCTTTAAACATTATGACGCTCGGTGGAATGGCAGTTGCTGTCGGACGTGTCGTTGACGATAGCATCGTCGTTATCGAAAACATTTTCCGCCGCGTTCGTAAGTCAAAGACAGGGATGACAGATGAACTTGTCCAAGATTCAACAAAAGAAATTTTAAAGGCGATTACATCATCGACCATTACGACAGTCGTTGTCTTTTTACCGCTCGGTCTTGTTGGCGGTGTAACAGGTGAGTTTTTCCTACCATTTGCGTTAACGATCGTATTTTCGCTTTTAATGTCGCTTGTTGTTGCCATTACGATCGTTCCGATTTTAGCGAAGTTCTCGTTTAAAAAGGTACCGCCAGAAGAAAAAGAAGGAGCATTGCAACGAGCTTACGGAAAAGCGATTGAATGGGCGCTTGATCATAAAAAAACGGTGTTATTCCTGTCTGTTTTACTGCTCGGTAGTTCGTTTGCTATTGTGCCGAAGTTAGGCTTTACATTTATTCCAAACGAAGAACAAAAAACGCTCATTGCTGCCATTGAGCTTCCTTCTTCGACGCCGTTAGAAAAAACGAATGAAGTGTCGCTCCAAATCGAGAAAATGTTTGATGAAAAGAAAGAAATTAAAGAAGTGACAGCTGGAATCGGTACGCGCGACTTCCGAAGCGGATTAAAACGAAAAAATCAAGCGAACTATTTCATTACGTTAGAAGAAAACGTAAACGTTTCTCAATTTATTAAAGAGCTTGAAAAAGAAATGGAAGACATTGCCCAAGCTGAAGTAAAAGCAGCGAAAGTTGGCGTCCAAGAATTGCAATCGGGTGGACCGCCGTCGAACAATAACGTGAACATTGACTTATACTCGACAAACTTAACAGCGTTACAACAAGCAGCGAAAGATGTAGAGCTTTATTTGAAAAAGCGTGACGATTTAAAATATGTTACAAACAACTTTGCAGATAAACAAAAGCAAGTGATCGTAAACATTGATCCGCAAAAAGCAGCACAATACGGAGTTTCTGGCTTCCAAATTCTCGGCACGATCGCTGATCAAACTCGTCCGGTGCAAGTTGGAACGTTAAAACTCGACGATGAAGAGCGGATGGTTCAATTGTCATATGACGAACAAATGACATCGATGGAAGAGCTAGAAAAAACGCTTATTTTCACAAAGTTTGGCCCTGTTCCAGTAAAACAGTTAGCAGACGTAAAAGAAGTAGATACGTTTACATCGATTCAAAAACTAGATGGAAAAGTGTTTGCTCGCGTTTCTGCTCAAATCGTAGGCGATAACATTCAAAAAGTCACACAAGACGTCATCAATGGCGTGAAAAAAGACGTACAGTTACCAAAAGACGTCTCACTTGAAGGTGGCGGTGGAAGCGATGAAACGGTCGAAACGTTCCAGCAACTTGGCTTAGCGATGGCTGTTGCGATTGGGCTTGTATATATTACAATGCTCATTACGTTTGGAAAAGCGCGTATTCCGTTCATCATTTTATCGTCGCTCATATTCGTCCCAATTGGTTCTTTGCTCGGTTTATTTATCGCAAATGAACCGATGTCTGTCAGCGTCATGATCGGTTTACTCATGCTCATTGGAATTGTCACAACAAACGCGATCGTTCTCGTTGACCGCATCGGACAAAATCGTGAGCAAAAAGGAATGACGATTCGTCACGCGCTCATTGAAGCAGGAAAAACGCGGCTACGCCCAATTTTAATGACAGCATTTGCAACGGTTGCTGCGCTTATTCCGCTTGCGCTCACGAAATCATCAGGAACGCTCATTTCTAAAGGATTAGCGATTACGGTAATCGGCGGATTGACATCATCTACATTGCTGACGTTAATTCTCGTTCCTGTTGTGTATGAACTGTTTTTCTTCCGTCAAGCGAAAAAAGAACGACAAGCATAATTGATGACAGGCTGGCTGAAATTCGGTCAGCCTGTCATGTTATAATGAAATGAGAAATGAACAATAAGGATGAGGCCGCATGAGCAGAAAAGAGCAAATTATTGAAGTCGCGATGAAACTATTTGCGGAAAAAGGGTATCACGCGACATCGATGCAAGAAATTGCTGAACATAGTCGTTTGGCGAAAGGGTCGCTATACAACTACTTTAAGTCAAAAGAAGAAATTGTTTTGTCGATTTTTCAATATCATTACGATCAGTTGTTCCAACAATTCGCGCGCATCGCTTCAGATCGTTCGCTGACGGCAAGAGAAAAATTTTTAAAACAACTTTCTTTACAAATTGAAGCGTTTGAAAAACATAAAGAGATTGTGCAAATGCATATGGGGGACCATGCGCAAAAAGTAAGTGAAGACGTTCATGCGCTCGTTTTGCGCATCCGTTCTCATTTGTTTGATTGGTACATTCAGTCATTCATCGATATGTACGGGGAGCGTATTCGTCCATTTGTGCTTGATTGCGCCATTATGTTAAATGGGATGTTAAAAGAATATTTATTTTTTGCTTTGTTTGAAAAACAGTCGTTTCCTTTTCAACGTTTAGCTCCCTTTTTAATGGAGCGACTGGATGCGCTTGTCGATAGTTTACAGCACGACATGCCGCTCATTCGCCACGATGCAAAAGCAGAAAAAGCGCGCGCACTTGCCCTCATTGATGAGATGATTGAAGAAGCACGCGATGATCATACGATGGATTTGTTGAAACAATTGAAAGAAGAAATGGAGCGAGATGAACCGAGAAAAGCGATTGTTGAAGCGTTTCTTTTATATTTACAACAAAGCGACATGCGTCAGTTCGTTCCTGCCTTACGTGCGGCGCTCGCGTTGTGAGGTGAAAAATAGTGTTTGCTCAAGAACCGCTTGCCTATCGTATGCGTCCTCGCACAATCGACGAAGTCGTCGGACAAGACGATGTCATCGGTTCACATACAGCATTATATCGAATGATTAAAAATGGATATGTTCCATCCCTGTTACTTTACGGACAGCCGGGCGTCGGTAAAACATCGCTCGCTTATGCGATTGCTGGAACGATGAAACGCCCGTTTTATGCGTTAAATGCAACGACGGCAGGGAAAAAAGAAATCGAAGAAATTGTGGCAGATGCTCGTTTTGAAGGGAACGTTATTTTATTTATTGATGAAATTCATCGGTTTACAAAAGCGCAGCAAGATTATTTATTGCCGCATGTCGAAAACGGACTTATTACGCTCATTGGGGCGACGACAGAAAACCCGTTTCATTCGATTAACCCAGCTGTTCGAAGCCGCTTAGGGCAGATTAAACAATTACAACCATTAACAAAAGAGAAAACGATCGAATTACTGCACCGCGCTTTAACCGATCGTGAACGCGGATTAGGAAATTGGCATATTGACATTAGCGACGAGGCGCTTTCCATCATTGCCGAAGGAGCGAACGGGGATGCGCGCATGGCATTAACGATTTTAGAAGAAGCGGTATATGCAACGAAACAAGGCGATCAGAGTGCCATTGTTGATACACATACCGTTTCGTTTTGTGTAGAAAAAATGGCGTTGACGTATGATAAACAAGGGGATACCTATTATTCTTTGTTATCTGCTTTTCAAAAAAGCGTGCGAGGTAGTGATGTAGATGCGGCGCTTCATTATTTAGCTCGGCTTCTTGAAGGAGGGGACGTGACTGCTGTTTGCCGTCGCTTAGCTGTCATTGCTTATGAAGATATCGGATTAGCAAACTCATTGATCGGCGTAAAAGTAATGAGCGCGATTGAAGCAGCGGAGCGTCTCGGGATGCCAGAAGCGCGCATTCCTCTTTCCGTTGTGACGATTGAAATGTGTTTATCACCGAAATCAAATAGCGCATATGAAGCAATAGATCAAGCGCTTGCGGATGTGCGAAGCGGAAAAGGGCAGTCGATTCCGCTTCATCTGCAAGACGCTCACTATGCGGGAGCGAAACATCTTGGACGCGGAATAGGGTATAAATATCCACACGATTATCCGTACAGTTGGGTGGCACAACAATACTTGCCAGATGATTTAGTCGGTGTGCAATATTATGAACCGAAACGAAACGGAGAAGAAAAGCAGCTTGCTTCCGTCTATGAGCGGCTCAATGAGCGAAAAAAACAGTAACGTTCCTTTGTTCCGCACTTTTATGTTATAATGGCTTGTGTTTCTTTTGATAGTAAATAAGGGGATGATTCGTTTGAAAATATCTACGAAAGGTCGATACGGCTTAACGATTATGATTGAATTGGCTAAGCGTTATGGAGAGGGGCCGATTTCGTTAAAGTCGATTGCTCAAATGAACAATTTATCGGAACATTATTTAGAACAACTCATTTCCCCATTGCGAAACGCTGGTTTAGTAAAAAGCATTCGCGGCGCGTATGGTGGCTACATTTTAGCAAATGAACCGTCGAAAATTACAGCAGGCGATGTCATTCGTGTATTAGAAGGTCCGTTGCAAGTCGTTGAAGAGCTAGAAGACGAAGAACCAGCGAAGCGTGAATTATGGATGCGCATTCGCGATGCGGTAAAAGAAGTGTTAGATAGCACGACCCTTGAAGATTTAGCAAGCCATACTGACGATCACGGTGGCGCATATATGTTTTACATTTAAGAAAGGAGAATATATTTGGAGCGCATTTATTTCGATCATGCAGCGACGTCTCCTGTTCATCCACAAGTCGTTGAGGCAATGATTCCGTATATGACGACATATTTTGGAAATCCATCAAGCATTCATTCGTTCGGCCGTGAAAGTCGACGTGCGCTTGATGAAGCGAGGGAGACAATCGCGAAAACAATTGGGGCAAAAACAAACGAAATCATTTTTACAAGCGGCGGAACAGAAGCGGATAATTTAGCGTTGGTGGGTGTAGCGATGGCGAATCGCGATAAAGGTCGCCATATTATTACAACGTCTGTCGAGCACCACGCCGTACTAAATACGTGCAAATATTTACAAAAACAAGGATTTGATGTGACGTATTTACCTGTTGATGAACATGGAATCATTTCTGTTGAACAGCTAAAAAGCGCTTTGCGCGATGATACGATGATCGTATCTGTGATGTTTGGCAACAATGAAACCGGCGTTTTGCAGCCGATTCATGACATCGGTCAATTGCTTCGTAACCATGGTGCTTATTTTCATACGGATGCGGTTCAAGCGTACGGTTTAGTTCCAATTGACGTTCGTGAACTTGGTATTGATTTACTTTCCGTATCTAGCCATAAAATTAACGGACCAAAAGGAGTCGGCTTTTTATATGCGCGTGAAGGCGTCCGTCTTGCCCCGCACATATACGGAGGAGAACAGGAACGAAAACGGCGTGCGGGAACAGAAAACGTACCCGGTATTGTCGGATTGCAAAAAGCGGCAGAGCTTGCTCAACAAACGATGGCCGAAAAACGAGCGTTATATGAACAGTTTCAAAAAGTCATGTTAACAACGTTTGCGCAAGAAGGGATTCATTACGCAATAAATGGTCATGAAACATGTCGCTTGCCACACGTGTTAAATGTTTCGTTTTTCGGAACGAATGTCGAAGCGTTGCTTGTCAATTTGGACTTAGCAGGCATTGCCGCATCAAGCGGCTCGGCGTGCACAGCGGGCTCGATTGATCCGTCGCACGTGTTAGTAGCGATGTACGGAAATGAGTCGGAGCGCATTCGCTCATCTGTTCGTTTTAGTTTTGGATATGGAAATACGTTGGAACAAGTAGAACGAGCAGCATATGACATTGTAAAAATTGTGAAGCGACTAACAAAATCATGAAAGGAGGGAGATGAATGGCAAGGGTAGTTGTTGGAATGTCTGGTGGTGTCGATTCATCTGTCGCAGCGCTACTGTTAAAACAACAAGGATACGACGTCATCGGCATTTTCATGAAAAACTGGGATGATACAGATGAAAACGGGGTATGTACAGCGACGGAAGATTACGAAGATGTCGTACGTGTATGCAACCAAATTGGTATTCCGTATTATGCGGTGAACTTCGAAAAGCAATATTGGGAGAAAGTATTTACGTACTTTTTAGATGAATATAAAGCGGGACGTACACCGAATCCAGATGTGATGTGCAATAAAGAAATTAAATTTAAAGCATTTTTAGAACATGCGATGGCGCTTGGAGCTGACTATTTAGCGACAGGACATTATGCGCGCGTCGCTTATCGCGATGGTGAATATCAATTGTTGCGCGGGTTAGATGCAAATAAAGATCAAACGTACTTTTTAAATCAACTCGGACAAGCGCAATTGTCGAAAGTGCTGTTTCCGATCGGGGAATTGCAAAAATCGCAAGTGCGTGAAATAGCGAAAGAGGCGGGGCTTGCAACAGCAGGGAAAAAAGATAGCACAGGCATTTGTTTTATCGGTGAACGCAATTTTAAGCAGTTTTTGAGCAATTATTTGCCTGCACAACCGGGCAAGATGCAAACGCTCGATGGAGAAATAAAAGGTACGCATGATGGGCTTATGTATTATACGATCGGACAGCGCCACGGGCTTGGCATTGGCGGAAGCGGAGAGCCTTGGTTTGTTGTCGGGAAAAATTTGAAAGAAAACGTGTTGTACGTAGCACAAGGATTTGATAACGAATTGCTTTATTCCGATGCTATTATTGCAACGAATGTCAATTGGATAAGTGATCGAAAGCCGCACGAATCCATTTCATGTACGGCGAAATTCCGTTATCGTCAACCAGATGTGCCGGTTACTGTAGAAATGATTGATGAGACGACAGCGCGTGTATCATTTAGCCAACGCGTGCGCGCAGTGACGCCGGGACAAGCAGTTGTGTTCTATCACGGTGAACAATGTCTCGGTGGCGGTACGATTGATCAAGTATTTCGCGACGGCAACCGACTCACATACGTTGGCTAACCTTCAACTCAACAGACGAGTTGAAGGTTTTTTTGTTATAATATGCATATGAGGTGAGGTAGATGGATTACAACGCACAAGGCATTCAATATATGCAGCAACGTAAATATGAAGAAGCGGTCAAATGTTTTCATGAAGCAATTGAACAAAAACCGAACGATCCTGTTGGCTACATTAATTTTGGGAACGTGTTGGCAGCGGTTGGTGAAGAAGAAAAAGCGATCCGTTTTTTTAAAAAAGCGCTTGAACTTGATGAAAAAGCAGCGACAGCGTATTACGGACTCGGATCTATTTATTACAACAAGCAACAGTTCGAACGTGCGAAAGAGGAATTTGAACGTGCCATTCAAGCGGGGTTAACAGATAGCGATGTATTTTTTATGCTCGGTATGTCGCTCATGTACTTAGAGCAACCCCGCTTAGCGATGCCGTATTTACAACGGGCGGTAGAACTAAACGAGCGCGATGTGGAAGCGACGTTTCAACTTGGGCTTTGTTTAGCACAACTGCAGTTTGTCGATGAGGCGATGATTTATTTTGAACGCACTGTGCAATTAAACAATCAACATGCTGATGCTTACTACAATTTAGGTGTCGCCTACGCATACAAAGACGATCCAAAAACAGCCCATGAGATGTTCGAACAAGCGCTTGCTATTCAACCAGATCATTTACTTGCAGGACACGGGAAAAAGCTAATGGAACGCGCGTTGCAATAAAAGAGGGGGGATGGAGTTGCAACAACAGCTAGATCTAGACGGACGATCGTTTATTAAAGGCGTCCATATTGGCACGATTTTTCATAACGAAGACAATTTATATTCTGTCATTCGTGTACGCGTGGAAGAGACAAATGAAACGCATATAGAAAAAGACGTTGTTGTAACAGGCTATTTCCCTTTGCTCGGAGAGTATGACACATATACGTTTTTCGGCTCATTTAAAGAACATCCACGCTTTGGGAAACAATATGTTGTCGAGCATTTTCGGAAAGAGTTTCCTGAAACAAAAGAAGGAGTCATTCAATATTTATCAGGTGGCATGTTTAAAGGAATCGGGAAAAAAACAGCAACCGCCATCGTCGAAACGTTAGGCGAGAGAGCCATTTCTAAAATATTAGAAGACCCCGATGTGCTCGCAAACGTACCGAAACTGACAAAGGCAAAAGCGAAGCAACTGTATGAAACGTTGCGCGAACATGAAGGATTAGAACAAATCATGATCGCTTTGTCGCAATTCGGATTTGGCCCGCAGTTATCGATGAAAATTTATCAAGTGTACAAAGATGAAACGTTACAAATCATTCGCACGAATCCGTATCAGCTTGTAGAAGACGTTGAAGGGATCGGATTCGGCCGCGCGGACGATCTCGGCTTGCAACTTGGCATTTCGGGCAATCATCCTGATCGCATTCGCGCAGGTTGTTTGTATGTTATCGAGCAACATTGCATACAAGAAGGGCACGTCTACATGACGTATGAACAACTGCTTACGGAAGTGAAACAACTACTAGAAGCGAAACGTCAAGAGCTTGTCGATGTCGGTTGTATTTCCCGCGAAATCGTTCATTTATCTGAAGAAGGGAAGTTAATCGCCGAAGAAGATCGCTTTTATATCCCTTCGCTATACTTTGCCGAAAAAGGTATTGTGTCAAACATCAAGCGACTGCTTAAACAAACGGACACGTTCACATGTTCTGAAGCTGAATTTTTACTTGCGCTTGGGGAATGGGAAGAAGAGGAAAACATTCAATACTCGCGGAAGCAAAAAGAAGCGATTCAACAAGCACTTTGTTCCCCTTTATTTATTTTAACGGGCGGACCGGGCACAGGAAAAACGACGGTCATTAACGGCATCGTTCATTTGTTTGCGAAATTGCATGGGCTATCGCTTGATCCGACGAGCTATGATACGGACGAGCCATTTCCTATTTTGCTTGTTGCTCCAACAGGACGTGCAGCGAAGCGCATGACGGAATCGACAGGCTTGCCTGCGATGACGATTCACCGTTTGCTCGGTTGGAGCGGAGACGGATTTCAGCGGGGAGAAGATGAGCCGATTTGCGGAAAACTGTTAATCGTTGATGAAATGTCGATGGTTGATACGTGGTTAGCAAATCAGTTGTTAAAGTCTGTCCCAGCTACGATGCAAGTCATTTTCGTTGGCGACGAAGACCAATTGCCTTCTGTCGGTCCAGGACAAGTATTAAAAGATTTGCTTCGCGCAAACGTCATTCCGACCGTTCGGCTAACAGACATTTATCGGCAAGCGGAAGGTTCATCGATTATTTCGCTTGCCCATGCAATTAAAGATGGAAACGTTCCTCACGATTTGACGGTCCCACAAAAAGATCGTTCGTTTATTCGTTGTACGAGCGGACAAGTCGTTGACGTCGTAAAAAAAGTAGCTGAAAATGCGAAGCAAAAAGGATATCGCGCAAAAGATGTGCAAGTGCTTGCGCCGATGTATCGCGGCCACGCGGGAATTGATCGGCTTAACGAGACGCTTCAACAACTATTTAATCCGAAATGCGACAGTAAACGTGAACTCGTTTTTGGCGATGTCGTTTATCGCGTTGGTGACAAAGTGTTGCAACTCGTCAATCAGCCAGATGAAAACGTATTTAACGGCGACATTGGTGAGATCGTTGCCATTTTTTACGCAAACGAAAATGTAGAAAAACAAGACCTTGTTGTCGTTTCATTTGATGGGAATGAAGTGACATACCCAAAACAAGAATTACATCAAATTACGCACGCATATTGTTGTTCGATTCATAAATCACAAGGAAGTGAATTTCCGATCGTCATTTTGCCCGTTGTAAAAAGCTATTATCGTATGCTTCGGCGGAATTTACTATACACAGCCATTACGCGCAGTAAGCAATATTTAATTTTATGCGGTGAAGAAGAAGCGTTCCAACTCGGGGTGATGCGAACAGAAGACGGAACGAGACAGACGACATTATACGAAAAATTAATCGCTACTATTTCACCAGAACAACAACTACTTCCGATGGAAGATGCAAACATCGGAATGGAAGGTGTTACCCCGTATGACTTTATGGAAAATGACGTAACATAATGACGGACACACATATTGGCACGCTCCTTCTTTCCGTGACGTATGTTTACGTAAAAAAATGACAAAGATAGAAGAAAAAATAAAAAGGAGCGTGTCCTTTTATGTTAAAGTGTCCGAATTGTCAAAGTAAAGATTTAGGGAAAATCGGTGTTAATCAGTATTATTGTTGGAACTGTTTTATTGAGCTAACCGTTCAAAAAGGAATGATTTATACGCACCAAGTTGAAGAAGACGGGACGCTCAGCTCGCTTGATGATTTGTTTAGTGAACAAGAACGAACCTTGTTTTCGTAATGAAAGGAGAATGACGATGAATCGAACAATCGCTTCTTTAATTGCGATCGGTGCAGGAGTAGCCGCGTATCAATTAGCGCAACGAAACGGTGGCATGAACATGCGCAACATGCGAAAAGTCGGCAAACAAATGTTGCGTCCATTTATGTAACGAAAAACCGGCAATCTCATCTGAGGTTGTCGGTTTTTTGTATAACATCCTTCTTTTGACCTCACACTATGGAAAGAGGAGGGATCATCTTGGAACATTCACATCTTCATTTTTTCGTTCGTTTAACGAAATTGTTATTTGTTTTAGTTTGTTTATATTTTATTGTAAAGCTGAAGTCTGTATGGCTTCCGTTTTTGCACTTATTTATAAAAATTTCGACCCCTTTTTTTATCGCTGCATTTATTACATACTTACTGCATCCTGTCGTTGAATACGTTCATCAACGCGGCATGCCGAGGGCGTTTGCTATTCTTTTGATTTACGCCATATTTTTTGGCGGGATCGGTTTTGCTGTTTATAAAGGGACACCGTTATTTATCGCTCAGTTGGAAGATTTAAATAAAAGTTTGCCGATGTTTGTTCGCACGTATGAAAGATGGACGAATGTTATTCATGAACAAACGGCAACGTGGCCTTATGATATGCACCAACGAATTGAGGCAATGATAGCGGAGGCCGAGTCATTTATTAGCGGGGCGGTTACAGGGGCAATTATTGGTTTGAAACAGTTGATTAATCGAGTGATCGTTTTTTTTATTATCCCGTTTATCGCTTTCTACATGTTAAAAGATGTGGAGCTCATGAAAAAAGCGGCGTGGGATTTAACCCCGAAAAAATGGCGGAATGAAGGTGTTCAATTTTTGCGTGATGTTGATCGAGCGCTCGGTGGCTATATTCGTGGGCAATTGTTCGTCTGCTTATTGATCGGCACAGCCGCTGCACTTGCGTTTTGGCTCATCGGCATGAAATATCCGCTGTTGCTCGGCATCATTGTCGGCGCAACAAATGTTATTCCTTATTTTGGACCGATTATCGGTGCGATTCCGGCCGCCATTATCGCTGCCACCGTTTCAGTAAATATGTTGTTTTTGACCGTTGGCATCGTCTTTTTATTGCAATTTATTGAAGGGAACATTTTATCCCCTTTGATCGTAGGGAAAAATTTACATTTACATCCGCTCATCATAATGTTTTCGTTATTTGTCGGTGGAGAAGTAGGGGGAGTGCTCGGTTTAATTGTTGCTGTCCCAATTGTCGCGATCGTAAAGGAGACATTTATGCACATTCGTGCGTTGAAAACAACGGTGCATTGACAAAAAAAAGGGGCTTGTCTATAATTTTCACAAGAGTAATACATAAAAAACGATGAAGGATCGAGTATGTTACAGTCCATCTTAAAGCGCTTTCGGCGCACAGAGAGGAATTTCCGCGGCTGAAAGAAATTCCAGATGAAGGGTAACAGAACGCTAATCCTGAGTGCAGGCAAACCCTGCCGACGAAGCCACGTTACGGCGGTTGAGGTGATGGACGTTTTGTCCATAAACAGGGTGGTACCGCGAGCAAGCTCTCGTCCCTGAGCAGGGATGGGAGTTTTTTATATTTTCAAGGGAGGAAGGAAACGTGAAAAAGCTAACATCTGCTCAAGTACGTCAAATGTTTTTAGACTTTTTTAAAGAAAAAGGTCACTCTGTTGAGCCAAGCGCGTCGCTTATTCCAATTGACGACCCGTCATTGTTATGGATTAACAGCGGTGTTGCAACGTTAAAAAAATATTTTGACGGCCGTGTCATTCCGGACAATCCGCGCATTTGTAACGCGCAAAAGTCGATTCGTACAAACGATATTGAGAATGTCGGAAAAACGGCGCGCCATCATACGTTTTTTGAAATGCTTGGAAACTTTTCCATTGGTGATTATTTTAAACGAGAAGCGATTCATTGGGCATGGGAGTTTTTAACGAGCGAAAAATGGATCGGCTTTGATCCGAACCGTCTTTCTGTGACGATTCACCCGGAAGATGAAGAAGCATTTGACATTTGGCATAACGAAATTGGTTTGCCTGAAGAACGAATTATTCGTTTGGAAGGAAACTTCTGGGATATCGGGGAAGGTCCGAGCGGCCCAAATACAGAAATTTTTTATGATCGCGGGGAACAATTCGGTAACGATCCGAACGATCCCGAATTATATCCTGGTGGAGAAAACGAACGTTATTTAGAAGTATGGAACCTTGTCTTTTCCCAATTTAACCATAACCCTGATGGCACGTATACGCCGCTTCCGAAGAAAAACATTGATACAGGCATGGGATTAGAGCGGATGTGCTCGATTTTACAAGACGTTCCAACAAACTTTGATACCGACTTATTTATGCCGATCATTCGGGCGACGGAACAAATTTCAGGTGAAACATATCGCGCCGATGCAGAAAAAGATGTGGCATTTAAAGTGATTGCCGACCATATTCGTACGGTGACGTTTGCAATTGGCGACGGAGCGCTTCCATCAAACGAAGGACGCGGCTACGTGTTGCGCCGCTTATTGCGCCGTGCGGTTCGCTATGCAAAACAACTAAACATTCAACGTCCATTTATGTATGAACTCGTTCCAGTTGTAGGCGAAATTATGGTCGACTATTATCCGGAAGTGAAAGAAAAAGCACAATTTATTCAAAAAGTGATTAAAAACGAAGAAGAGCGCTTCCACGAAACGTTAAACGAAGGCCTTGCGATTTTAGCGAACGTCATCGAAAAAGAAAAACAACGCGGCAGCGACACGATTAGTGGTGAAGATGTATTCCGTTTGTACGATACATACGGCTTCCCGATTGAATTAACGGAAGAGTATGCAGCGGAAGAAGGAATGAAAGTGGATCACGACGGTTTTGAACGTGAAATGGAGCGGCAACGTGAGCGAGCACGTGCTGCGCGTCAAGATGTTGATTCGATGCAAGTACAAGGTGGTGTATTAGGCGACATTAAGGTAGAAAGCACGTTTGTCGGCTACGAACAACTTTCTGTTTCTTCTGTCGTGGAAGTGATCGTAAAAGACGGTCAACTTGTCAATGAAGTACGCGAAGGGGAAGAAGCGCAAGTCATTTTACGTGAAACGCCGTTTTATGCGGAAAGCGGCGGACAAATTGCCGACCGTGGCTGGATCGAAGGAGAAACAGGAAAAGCGTACGTCAAAGATGTACAAAAAGCACCGAACGGCCAACATTTACATCATATCGTTGTCGAATACGGTGTTATTCAAACAAACAGCACATATACAGCGCATGTCGATGAAGCGGCGCGCGTCGATATCGTGAAAAACCATACAGCGACGCATTTGTTACATCAAGCGTTAAAAGATGTGCTTGGCGTGCATGTAAACCAAGCAGGCTCCCTTGTTGCGCCTGATCGTTTACGCTTTGACTTCACTCATTTCGGTCAAGTGAAACAAGAAGAACTTGAACAAATTGAGGCGATCGTCAACGAACAAATTTGGCGCAATCTTCCTGTTGCTATTGAATATAAACCGCTTGATGAAGCGAAAGCGATGGGGGCGATGGCGCTGTTTGGCGAAAAGTATGGCGACATCGTGCGCGTTGTGCAAGTAGGCGACTATAGTTTAGAGCTTTGTGGTGGCTGCCACGTCACAAATACGGCGGAAATCGGTTTATTTAAAATCGTTTCAGAGTCCGGTATTGGCGCTGGTACACGACGCATCGAAGCGGTGACGGGAAAAGCGGCGTACCGTTTAATGAACGATCAAATTGCATTATTGAAAGAAGCGGCAGAAAAGTTAAAAACGAACCCGAAAGACGTATTGACGCGCATCGATACGCTTATGAATGACATGCGCGAATTGCAGCGTGAAAACGAATCGCTTGCTGCCCGTTTAAGCCATATGGAAGCAGAAAACTTAGTGAACCAAACGAAAGAAATCAATGGCGTTCAACTTGTTGTAAGCAAAGTAAATAACGCTGATATGAACAGCTTACGTGCAATGGTCGACGATTTAAAACAAAAATTAGGATCAGCAATCATTGTGCTTGCTTCTGTCCAACAAAATAAAGTAAACTTAATTGCCGGTGTCACAAAAGACTTAATCGACCGCGGTTATCACGCTGGAAAACTCATTAAAGAAGTGGCGGTGCGTTGCGGCGGTGGCGGTGGCGGCCGAGCAGATATGGCACAAGCAGGCGGAAAAGATGCGAATAAAGTAGACGAAGCATTGAAATTTGTCGAGCAGTGGGTAAAATCTGTTTAATAAACGGTGGAAATCGTGTACAATGGATGTAAGGATGGATATGCCAGATTTCGTGGAGCGTGAGAGTGGGGTGCAAAAACGGTGAGTTCGTTTGATAATACAATGCAATTTAACTTCTCGGAAGAACCGATGAACGTCGATGTTCGAGAAGTATTGCTTACTGTATACGACGCGTTGCAAGAAAAAGGATATAACCCGATTAACCAAATTGTCGGTTACTTATTGTCTGGTGATCCAGCTTACATCCCTCGCCATAAAGATGCCAGAAACTTAATTCGCAAAGTTGATCGTGACGAATTAATTGAAGAATTAGTGAAATTCTATTTACGAACACATCGCGAGGAATAGCCATATGCGTATTTTAGGATTAGACGTTGGAACGAAAACGCTCGGCGTTGCTGTAAGCGACGAATTAGGATGGACGGCTCAAGGCATCGAGACGATT
Organism: Anoxybacillus thermarum; assembly: GCF_000836725.1. Taxonomy (GTDB): domain Bacteria; phylum Bacillota; class Bacilli; order Bacillales; family Anoxybacillaceae; genus Anoxybacillus; species Anoxybacillus thermarum. The sequence continues at coordinate 26,325 of NZ_JXTH01000037.1, forward strand.
CGCATCGATGAAGAGCATGGCGAATATGGTTTTGACCGTTTGCGGCAACTGATCGAGCAATATGCGGTCGAAGAAATCGTCGTCGGGTTTCCGAAAAACATGAACGGCACGATCGGACCGCGCGGTGAAGCGACAAAACGCTTTGCAGAACAAGTGAAACAAACGTTTTCACTTCCTGTCGTCTTATGGGACGAAAGGTTATCTACAATGGCGGCAGAGCGCATGTTGATCGCTGCGGACGTCAGTCGAAAAAAGCGAAAGCAAGTAATCGACAAAATGGCCGCAGTGATGATTTTACAATCGTATTTGGATCATAAACAATTGAGGTGAACATGATGGAACACGGTGAAAAACACATTACAGTCGTTGATGAAGACGGTAACGAGCAACTTTGCGAAGTATTATTTACGTTTGAATCTGAGGAATTCGGAAAATCATATGTTTTGTACTACCCAATTGGTGCAGAAGAAGATGACAACGAAGAAATTGAAATTCATGCTTCTTCCTTTATCCCAGGAGAAGATGGGCAAGCAGGAGAATTGCAGCCGATCGAAACAGAAGAAGAATGGGACATGATTGAAGAAATGTTAAACACATTCCTCGGCGAAGAGGAAGAAGATGAAGAATAAGGAGCTGGCCGCGCGTCAGCTTCTTTTTTTATTTATGTTTTGTCGTTGTTTGTAGTATAATGTCAAAAGTGAGGAGGGATGGCGCATGTTACAAGAACATGAAGCGAAAACAGTGCGAAAAATTGTTTTATATATTACTGTACCTTTGTTATTGCTAATGGTTGCCGCATGCATCGGTTTATTTGTATACATTCGTTCAGCGTTGCAGCCCGTTGATCCGAACAATAAAACGCCGATTCAAGTCGAAATCCCGATTGGCTCCTCAGTATATACGATTGCCAATATATTAGAAAAAAACGGCGTAGTGAAAGATGCAACGATTTTTCGCTATTATGTAAAATTTAAAAATCATGCTGATTTTCAAGCTGGAAATTATACGTTTACAAAAGCAATGACATTTGAACAAATTGTAAAGCAACTAAAAACAGGAAAAGTTGTGAAAGAGGCAAAATTGAAAATAACGATTCCAGAAGGAAAACAGCTGACGCAAATTGCGGCGATTATGTCACAAAAGACGGGCTATTCCACAGAAGACATTATGGCAAAATTAACAAATCGCACGTACATTGAAGAGTTAATGAAAAAATATGAGTCAGTCAAGACTTTGTGGAGAACATTTTTTCGGTTCACTACGGGTGTTGTCAATCACTAGTTAGCGAACCATTTTCAGGAATTGATATCGTAAGCGCTTTTGGACTCTCATCCCTCATCTTGAAGTGATGATATTGTATTCCATTTTTTTACACCCAACCAAAATCCCGAAGCGCCGACAACGCTTGATGGATCGGCGTCCCGGATGACCGCTGCAGACACGGTAGATTCTGACGCACCACATCTGCCCACAACCGTCCTGCCTTCCGTTTGGCCTGTTCAACCCGCTTGGA
>NZ_JXTH01000038.1 GCF_000836725.1 Anoxybacillus thermarum
TCCAAGCGGGTTGAACAGGCCAAACGGAAGGCAGGACGGTTGTGGGCAGATGTGGTGCGTCAGAATCTACCGTGTCTGCAGCGGTCATCCGGGACGCCGATCCATCAAGCGTTGTCGGCGCTTCGGGATTTTGGTTGGGTGTAAAAAAATGGAATACAATATCATCACTTCAAGATGAGGGATGAGAGTCCAAAAGCGCTTACGATATCAATTCCTGAAAATGGTTCGCTAACTAGTGATTGACAACACCCGTAGTGAACCGAAAAAATGTTCTCCACAAAGTCTTGACTGACTCGTCACCAACTTCCACTTTTTAAATGAATCATTTTTGTTGTAAAATGGATAAATAGGGGGGAGAAATGATGCATTCATGCATTTCATGTAGCGTTCCGTTTCCACTTTTACCATCTGGTTACTTACTTATTATGCAAGAACAACAAAAAAAGTATTTATGTTATTCTTATGATTCATTACAACAGTTAGCAACATATGTAGAAACGATCCATCCAAAAGAAAAAGCGTTAGCGACGTTATGCGCAAACCCCGATCTGCCGGGAGCATTCGTTCCACTTCATGAATTAAGCATGCGAATTAAGCATGCAGATGTTGTCCAATGTATCGCAAATGGACCGTTAATGAGTTATTTACAACCGATTATTCATACGAATACCGGGGACGTTTTTGCCTACGAATGTTTATTACGTTCACAACGATTTTCGCCTGCCCAGCTTTTTTCCGTTGCCCAACAAACAGGTTTGCATACGCTTTTAGACCGTCGAGCACGTGAAGAAGCGATTCGAGCACGCACAAAAATAAAAAAAGGGATTAAGAGTTTCATCAACTTTTTACCATCAACCATTTACAATCCTGAATTTTGTCTTCGACATACGTTTTCCATCGTCGAACAATATAACGTAGCCCCCGAAGATCTCGTATTTGAAGTTGTTGAGACTGAGAAAATTGTTGATATCGACCATTTAAAAAACGTGTTTGCCACGTATAAACGTTCGGGCATGAAAGTCGCTTTAGATGATGTCGGTGCAGGTTTTTCAACGATCGACATGCTTGCGTTATTGCAACCTGATTATGTAAAAATCGATCGGCACTACATTCAAAACTGCGACAAAGACAAAGAAAAGCAGGCGTTTTTAAAGGAAGTCACTCGAATCGCCAACATGCTTGGCATTCACGTACTTGCCGAAGGAATTGAACGAAAAGAAGAATTAGACTACTGCCGGGAAATTGGCATTCCGTTTGCCCAAGGATATTATATCGGCAAACCGAGTCCAAATCCGCTATAAAAAGAGGCTGACCGTTACTCATCAGCCTCTTCAAATTGTTCTACAACAAGCGGATCATAGTAACGCGCATCACAATATGTCAGCAATGATTGAGCTGCCTTCAACTGCATATGCTTCAGCGGCATCGTCAATTGTCTTAGCGACATAAACCATGCCTCATAATGTCGCCGATCAATGATTTCAAGATCGCTTGGTGCATAACGATAATCAATATATCCTTCACGATTGATTAACACTTTTTTTATCGGCATATCGACGGCAAATTGTTTATAAATCGTTTGAACAACTTTTTCTGTTCGGTGAAGGGAAATCATCGGATTGACGATTTTTCGTTCCACATCGTCAATCATCTCTGTCCAAAATCGTTCAGCTGAGCCGACAATAATGTTGTTTTTTCGTTCTTCTGTAAACGCAATACACCAAGTCGTTGTCGGACTAATTAAAATCGTATTTAGCTCGACAGGGGCTTTTTTCAATAAAAATACAGGTTTATACATACATAAGTATGTATCAGGAAAACGTTGCAAAAAATATTTTAATTGTACATCATAATAATATTTCGGATCAATAATAGATTCTTCCGTTAATGTTGAACTTGCCCAACGAATTTGCAGTTGAAACAGCTTTTCTAAAAATAATATTTTTAACTCTTCAAGCGTTCGCGGCTCAGACGTAATGGAAACGAAAAACTCTTCCTCTTCTTTCCGTTGTTCGTCTTCAACTTCTATGTCTTTTACTTTTTTTCGTTTCCATAGTTGTTTCACTTTATCAAAAAGCGATGGCTCTTCTTCGAGCCATTTCCACGATTGCTGTGAATGTAGCTCCGTCCTCATCGCAAGTTGCCCCGTCTCCCACGCCTGCTTCATTCGTTCCCATTGTTTTTTTTTCAAACGAATGAACTCGCTCGGGTAATGATAAATATCTAGTTCGTAGCGCGAAATATAGTCTTGAAGCTTAATGAGCTGTCCCACACTGTAACCTCCAGCAACAAATAGTTACTTTCATTCTACAACAAAAGCAACAACGGGCAAAGAAGAGAAGCAAAAATTGCGCTTAACGTCATAGCGACTGAGCTAATCGCCGCTTCTTTTTTCCCGATTTCAAGTGCTTTTGCGGTACCAATACCGTGAGAAGCTGCCCCAAGACCACTTCCAATTCCTAAAGCTGTTGTAATGTGCAAACGTTGAAAAATGATCGGACCAAACATCGCACCAAAAATTCCTGCAATCATGACATATACAGCAGCAAGCGTCGGTATACCGGCAATTAACTTCGCAATATCCATTGCGACAGGCGATGTGACCGATTTTGGAATAATGGAGCGAACAATTTGTTCTGGCAAATGAAAAAGACGTGCGAACAATAAACCGCTTCCCATTCCAATGATCGTGCCGAAAAATGTGCTACATAACAATGGCCATAAAAACTGTTTCAACGTATGCCGATGTTGATAAAGTGGCAAAGCTAACGCGACAACTGCTGGACCAAGCAAATGAGCGAGCCATTTTCCTCCAGTCATATATTGTTCATACGACAAATGAAAAAGCGATAACGTGATGATGATGACTACCGTGCTTGTTGCGACGGGTACGAGCAACGGAAAATAAAAGCGAGCATACAATTTGCGCATCGCTATATATACGACGATCGTCCATATGAGCAAACTGACGCCAATCATGCCCCTTTCACCTCACGCACTCGCTTTTGCTCACGTGTTTGTGCCCATTGCCCAATAAAGCCAGCAAACACCATGACCATCATTGTGCTGACGATCACAATGACAACGGACCATATTCCTTTCCCAGAAAAAAGCTCAACATAGTCCATGACTCCAACCGTTGCTGGGATAAATAAAAGCGTTAAGTGAGATAAAAGCATATTTGCACCACGCGCAACCCACTTTTCTTTTACGATTCCGGTCATTAATAATAAAAATAACAGCAACATGCCAATCATACTCCCCGGAATTGGAACGTGTAGCAGCTGCTGAATGAACGAACCGATCATATACAACGCATACAATCCCCCGATTTGAATGACCGTAATCCCCATCTTTTCTCCCCCTCTTATTGAATTATGAAAGAGGAAAACGCATCACCGGCTTATATTTCGGCGTTTGATCCATATGTGTTTCATATAACACAACGTCATGGACGAAAAAGCGAATGTCTTCTCCTTCCATTTTTCTCGGATATGTTTCAAGCGAGAACGGAAACGATCCACTCCATTTTTTCGCCAACGTAATATGCGGTGTAAACGGTCGTGAATCAAGCGAAAAACCGATGCGCTGGCACACGTTATACACATCTTGACGAAGAGAAAACAAACGCGGTTCCTCTTTCACTCCATACCATAAAATACGAGAACCGAATGAGTACACCTCGCTCAGTTGTAACGAAAATGACTGATGTTTTTTTACTGCATTTGGCATCATCTCTGAGATTTGCTTTCGTTCCGTTTCGGTCGCCCGACCTAAAAACGCAAGTGTCATATGATAATCGGCTTCATGAACGAACAACCGAAATGGCGCTTTCCATTCAGAAATAAAAGCATGAAGCCGCTTTTTCACCTCGTTCGGTAGAGGAATTGCCAAAAAATAGTGCATCCATCGTCCCACCTTTTAATTTTCTAAATTTTATCAAAATTCATATAGTTTTCGCAACGTCTTTTTTGACTGCCAAGCAAAAATCACCATGCCACTAAACGTCAACAATCCAAAAAATAAATATACATGCTCAATTGTCCAACGCTCTAAAATATACCCTCCTACAAATGTACAAAACCAGCTGCCGAGCCCGTTTCCAACTGTAGCATAAAGCGATACAGCTGTTGTGCGTACGTGTGCAGGAGTGACGTCCCGCACGTATTGTAGCGCAGCTGGAATAAATAAACCGACGGACGCCCCTTGTACAATTGTCGTAGCATACACGATCATTAACGGTGGTTCAAAAAAGTAAAATAACCAACGAGCGCAAGATAATGCTGTGGCAACGAATAAGACATTCATCATGCCAAACTTACGCACGACCCCGTCGGCAAATTTCATAAACGGCGCTTCGCTTCCTGCCGCTAATAAAAAGGCAAGGCCGACTCCTGCAAGCGTTCCACCTAAATCAGTAATCAAAATGCCAAAATAAAAATTGTTGGCATAAATTGGACCGAAAACAAGAAACGTCGTCAACAAAAATAAAAGAAACGGTGGAATGCGGACTAACTCTTTCATTCCTTCGCGAATGTTCACTTTCGCACTTGACTGTTCCTTTGGCAACTTCCATGCAAGCACACTCGACGTAATGAGTAAAGCAACGAAAATGTAAAAAATGAAGCGAAGATGAAACATCTGAGCAATTTGTCCAGCAATCGGGACAGCAGTCGCAAATCCAAGCGCTCCCCAAAGGCGAATCGAGCCATACCGTTCGTTCGCTTTTTGTACGTAATGAAGCGTAATACTATCAGATAATGGAACAATGCCGCTTTGCATAACAGCAAGTAGCGCGGCAATAATAAGCAACCACAGATAAGAATGAACGAGCGAATACATAAAACCAAAAAAAGCTGTTCCTAGTAAAGATACGATTAATACTTGAACCGGTTGACGCGTATAATCGCTTACCATTCCCCAAATTGGTTGAATAAAAATCATAACAATAGGGCTAATGGACATAATCATCCCTATTTCTGTTCCTGACAATCCAACCTCATCTTTTAAATACACAGATAACAGCGGGAAAAGCGATCCAAAACTAAAAAACTGTAAAAAGTAAAATATGCGAAAAATACGTGTATACACAAAAATCCCCCATATCAAATAAAATGACGAAAAAGTACCGTCATGAGCGACGGCACTTTTCATTATAACATATTTTTGGAAATTGTCATTTTGCTAATTCATAAATCGCTTGGGCATAAATGGCTGTTGCTTTAAGCAAATCATCGATAAACATATATTCGTCTTTTTGATGCGCCACATCTGGACGATTTGGGAATAACGGACCGAACGCTACTCCTGCTTGTAAAGAACGCGCATACGTTCCACCACCGATCGCAAGCAATGATGCTCGTTCGCTCATCTGCTCTTCATATACGCGTTGCAACGTTTGAACGAGCGGATGATCTTTTGCGACATAATGTGGTGAGGAGTTCGAAAAGTTGTTTAATACGAACTGATGACGTTTAACTACTTGCTCAATGATTTCTTTTGTGCGCGTAATATCGTTCGTGACAGGGTAACGTAAATTGATGCCCATTTTTCCACCACGTTCGTTCGTATACGAAAGAACACCGACGTTAATCGTTAAATCACCAAGCTCCTCGTTTGTATGCGCAACACCTAATCGCTTTCCGCGCGTATCCCCATAAAAAAATTCGGACACAAATTGAACAAATTCATTGGCTTGTGCATCTAGTGTTTCATTTGCTAAAAATTTTGCAAGCCATATGCCTGCATTCACCCCATGATTCGGTTCCATCCCATGTGCAGAAACACCGCGAAGGCACAACGTAAGTGTGTCACCATCTCCATGTGCTTCCCCTTCAAGCGCATGTGCACGTAAAAATGTAAGAAAACGCTCTTTCATGTCGTTTTCGGTCGTTAACTGCAATACAGCTTTCGCAAAATCTGGAACCATATTGTATCGCTGACCAGCTTGAAACGAAAGAAGAATATTATCATGCGCTTGTTTATTCATCGGTTGCTGAATGAGATCAAAATCCGCAATTCCTTTTTCAGCATATATAATTGGGAAATCCGCATCCGGCGCAAATCCAATTGTCGGCATTTGTTCTGTTTGAAAATATCGTTCGACACATTGCCAATCGCTTTCTTCATCCGTTCCAATAATCATGCGTACGCGCTTAGAAAGTGGCAACCCGAGCTCTTTGACAATTTTCATCGCATAAAACGCAGCAATTGTCGGACCTTTGTCATCTAATGCGCCACGCGCATAAATTTTTCCATCTACAATCGTTGCTCCAAATGGGTCAAACGTCCAACCGTCACCAGCAGGAACAACATCAACATGACATAATATTCCAACAATCTCTTCTCCATCCCCCATTTCCATATGCCCCGCTAATCCATCAACATTTTTTACGGCAAATCCTTCTTCTTCCCCCCGTTTTAACATATAACAAAGCGCTTCATATACTTCTTTTCCTAACGGTGCTTCTTGTGTCGCTGTCTGCTCATTTCGTACACTCGGAATGCGCAAAAACGTTCGTAAATCTTGCAAAAATGCCTTCTCTCGCTTTTTTACTTCTTCCATCCAGTTCACATTCATTGCTATATTCATCCTTTCTACAGAAAAATATGGTATAAATTGTGTTAATATTGTGTAAAATTCAACAAATTTATAGCATTTTTCTTATGTTTTCGTGTAAAATAGGTAGTGAGACATCTAGTTTTTCATCTTTGTTGTACCATGCGAATGATGTGACGATAGGGAGTGATCATTTGAAACCATCTACCGATCGCATGCTAACCCGTATTAAGTCCGTCTACATGTTCATTAGCGAAAGAGGAACAGTGACAACGCAAGAGCTCGTGGACGAATTCGGCATTACTCCACGAACGATTCAGCGGGATTTAAACGTGTTAGCATACAACGACTTAATTCACAGCCCTAGCAAAGGTAAATGGACAACAACTAAAAAAAGAGTGAAGATGTCATCATAATGAAATGTATATAGACGGAACCTGATTAGTGCAGGTTCCTATTTTTTGTCTTCTCCTTTTAATAAAGCAATTTCTTCATCAGTCAACTCACGATATTCTCCCGGTTCTAACGTTTCATCGAGCGGAATCGGTCCCATTTGTATGCGTTTTAAGTAAATGACACGTTTACCAACTGCCTGAAACATTCGTTTAATTTGATGAAATTTTCCTTCTGTAATCGTGATGCGCACATCTGAACGTAAACCAGAACGAATGATGACAAGCTCTGCTGGCTTTGTTTCATATCCGTCGTCAAGCACGACACCGCGTCGGAATGCTGCAATATCATCTTCTGTCACTTCCCCATCAATAATTGCTTCGTACGTTTTCGGTACATGCTTTTTTGGTGATAATAGCTGATGAGCAAGTTGACCATCGTTTGTTAACAACAGCAGCCCTTCCGTATCTTTATCAAGCCGTCCGACTGGAAACGGATCAAAAATTCGGTCCTCCTCTTCTAGTAAATCAACAACAGTTTCTTCCACAGCATCTTCGGTTGCTGAAATGACTCCTTTCGGTTTATTCATCATTAAATAAATAAACGGTTTATACTCTACTTCTTCTCCCCATACGGTAACGACTTGTTCTTTCGGATCGACGTGTGTTTTTGCATCTTTCACCGTCATCCCATCGACTTTGACAACCCCTGCTTTCAATAATTTTTTCACTTCTTTTCTCGTTCCATATCCCATGTTTGCTAGCAGTTTATCAATGCGCAACATAAAAATCCCTCCAAATGTTTTTCTTTTTTAGGCGTTCGTCCATACACCTATGTCAACTGTCACATATACTGCCTACGTAACAATTAAAGCGAAAGGAGTTTTCCAAATGGACGAACGCCAACAACAGCAACAAATGCCGGGCATGCCTTATTACGGAGGCTCTCCATTTACACCAGGATTCCCTGGTGGATTTCCGGGCACACCAGGGTTTCCTGGAACACCAAATTTTCCAAGCGGCTCTCTTGAACGTCGAGTTGATCGCCTCGAGCGCATTACAGAACGCCAACAACAACAAATTAACAACTTAAATCGACGTCTTCAACGCGTTGAACGTCAACTCGGATTCCCATTTAGCGGCGACTTTTAATACAAAGAAGAAGGCTATGACAAAGCCTTCTTTTCTTTCTTTCTTAAAAATGAAAAGCGATTTCCAAATAACGCATATAACAAGTTCGAACGTGCACTTAAATAAAAATAAACAGCCGCTCCGATCAAACCACCGAATGCGACGATTATGACCGATTGGATCATGCTACCGTTGTAATGAAGAAAACGATCCATCAGTTTTGCGACCGGCCAAACGACAGCACACATCATTGTTGTTAAAATCCCCATAAACAACACACGCTTGGCAACAAAATGATACCGATAATTTGTATACCGTTGAATGACCCATAAGTTTAAACTAACCGACAAAGCATATCCAATCGTCGTTGCCAAAATAGCTCCTACCGTTTCAAACGAAACAATGAGTATGTAGTTAAAAAATAATTTAAACAATAATCCGATACATAAACTAATGACGGTAAATTTTTGTTTATTAATCCCTTGTAAAATGGCCGCCGTCACAGAAAATAAAGCAAAGAAAATAGCGGTCGGTGCGTATGCCCGCAACACCTCTGTGCCAAGTGGATCGTAGCTGTAAAAAGCAGCATATACATATTCAGATAAAAGCGCCATACCAATGACTGCCGGCAACGTAATAAACATAACGACTTGAAACGTGTCATTTAAATATTTTCGTAGTTGCTTGTTTTCCCCTTGCACATACGCTTTCGTAATCGTCGGAATGAGCGTTAAGCTAAATGACGTCGCCAATGTTACTGGGATAATGACAAGCTTTTGTGCCCATACGTTAAAAATGCCGTATGCGTCCTCTGAAATGGCACCGAGCCCGATGCTTGCCATCGCTTTGTTAAACGTAAATTGGTCAATGAGTTGATATAAAGGCATTGCTAAGCCAACAAAAGCAAACGGGGCAGCATAGGCAATCAATTCTTTATACATCTCTTTTAATGACATATGGATCGTACCGCGATCTTGCTTTAATAGTTCATCTAAAAACGATTTCCGCTTAAACCAATATATGAATAAGACAGCTAGTCCACCAACCGCACCGATAAATGCTGCAAACGTCGCCACTTGAATAGCCGTCACAAGCGAGCCGTCGAAGATGCGTAAAACGATGTAACTCCCTGCAAGCAAAAAGATGATGCGGACAAGTTGTTCAACGACTTGCGACAACGCTGTCGGCCCCATCGATTCATGACCTTGAAAAAACCCGCGAATTAAACTCATCATCGGCACAAGCAATAAAGCGAAACTAACCGCGCGAATGACAGAAGTAACATCCGCAATCGAGTTGCCGTGTCCGTCATCATTGACGACAAACGGTGCTAATAACGGGGCACTCATATATAAAATGAGCCAAGCGAGAAACCCTGTGATCGCCATTAACGCCATACCTGAACGAAACAATTTTCGCCCAATCGCATATTCTCCAAGTGCATTATATTTCGAGACAAACTTTGATACCGCTAGCGGCACCCCCATCGTTGCTATACTAATAAACAACGTATACGGAACGTAACCGTATGAATAAAGCGCTCCCCCTTGTTTCCCAACAAGCTGATAAAACGGGAAGACGTATATAAGTCCTAATATGCGCGATAAAAACACGCCCCCCGTTAAAATAAATGTGCCTCTTAACAACTTTGACGATGACATATTATCCCTTCCTTAACGGATTCATTGCTCCACCTATTTTAGCACACTTTTTTCTTTTCCATAAAATCATTATAATCATAACAGAAAGGACGTGAAAATGATGACATATGATGTCGTAGTCATCGGCGGGGGGCCGTCAGGATTAATGGCAGCGATCGCTGCTGGTGAACAAGGTGGACGCGTTCTCCTTCTTGATAAAGGAGATAAACTCGGACGAAAATTAGCCATTTCGGGCGGTGGCCGTTGTAATGTGACAAATCGACGACCAGTCGATGAACTCATTCAACATATCCCAGGAAACGGTCGTTTTTTATATCGTGCCTTTTCCATGTTTAATAATGAAGATATTATTCGCTTTTTTGAACGGCTTGGCGTTCAGTTAAAAGAAGAAGACCACGGACGCATGTTTCCGGTAAGCGACAGCGCACAATCTGTCGTACAAGCTCTTCTTCGTGAATTGAAACGATGGCGTGTCGACGTTCGGGTTCATACCCCTGTAAAAGACATCGAATATAAAGATGGAGCGGTGTATGGCGTAACGCTGCAAACAGGGGAGATGATCCGAACGAAAGCGATCGTTGTTGCCGTTGGAGGGAAATCTGTGCCGCATACCGGTTCGACAGGTGACGGTTATGCGTGGGCAGAAAAGGCTGGACATACGATTACAGAACTGTTTCCAACGGAAGTGCCCATTATTTCACATGAACCTTTTATTCAAAATCGGACGTTGCAAGGACTATCATTGCGCGATGTGGCATTAAGTGTATTAAACGAAAAAGGAAAACCAATCGTCACACATCGGATGGATATGATTTTTACACATTTCGGTATTTCAGGACCAGCGGCATTACGATGTAGCCAATTTGTTGTGAAACAGTTAAAAAAACAATCGTCTGTGCGCATGACGATCGATGCGTTGCCAGATGAAAAAGAGGAGATGTTATTTCAGCAAATCGTACGCACCATGAAAGAAGAGCCGAAAAAAGCAATAAAAAATATTGTCAAAGCAATCATGCCGCTTCCAGAACGATATGTACTATTTTTGCTTGAGCAAACAAAGATCGATCCACAAACGGTCGCAAGCACATTAAGCCACGACAAAGTGCGCACATTTATTGCGGCATGTAAAACATTCACTTTTTCTGTTCACGGAACGTTGCCGCTTGAAAAAGCGTTCGTCACAGGCGGCGGTGTATCTGTCAAAGAAGTACATCCGAAAGAAATGGCGTCTAAACTTATGAAAGGCTTATATTTTTGCGGAGAAATTTTAGATATTCACGGTTACACAGGAGGTTATAACATTACTGCAGCGCTCGTGACTGGTCGGCTTGCTGGCATGCATGCTGCGATATATGCAAAACAATAAGATCGTAAACGAGCGATCTTATTGTTTCTAAAGCAATCATGACATTTCAATTACTCAAGTTCGCCGTCCCAGCCGAGCATCCCGTCAATAACGTTACATACATCATAACCATGCGCCTCTAAATAACGACACACATGCTCACTACGAACACCAGAACGACAAATAATAACAAACGTTTCATTTTTGTCTAGCTCGTTCATTCTTTCTGGAATATCTCCCATTTTTATATGTGTCGCTGATGGAATCATTCCAAAGGCGACTTCTTCGTCTTCGCGTACATCAATAACATGAACGCGCTCACCTGTTTGTATCATTTGTTTTAATTGTGCTGCTGTTATTTCTTTCATCGATCTCTCCCTTTCTTTTAACGAAAACCTCCCACAGCGTATGTGAGAGGCTTGTTTGTAATTAATTCGCAACAATGTTCACTAGTTTTCCTGGGACAGCGATCACTTTACGTACAGTTTTCCCTTCAATTTGTTCTTTAATTTTTTCGTCTTCCATTGCCAATTGCTCAAGCTGTTCTTTTGTTGCATCAGACGGAACGTGTAGTTTCGCACGCACTTTTCCGTTTACTTGAATGACGATTTCAACTTCATCTTCGACTAATTTCGCTTCATCGTATGCTGGCCAAGCTTCGTATGCGATCGTATTGTTATGTCCAAGCTTCTCCCATAATTCCTCAGCAATATGTGGGCAAACTGGCGACAGTAACTTTACGAATCCTTCCATATACACTTTCGGTAATACAGGCGCTTTATATGCTTCGTTAATAAACACCATTAATTGTGAAATCGCTGTATTGAAGCGAAGCGCCTCGTAATCTTCTGTTACTTTTTTCACCGTTTGGTGATATACACGTTCAAGCGTATCTGTTTCTGGATTGTCAACGATTTTCGGATTTAATTGACCGTCTTCTTCAACAAATAGACGCCATACGCGATCTAAGAAGCGACGCGCACCGTCAAGCCCCTTTGTCGACCATGCGATCGACGCTTCCAAAGGTCCCATAAACATTTCATATAAACGCAACGTATCCGCTCCGTGACTTTCCACAATATCGTCCGGATTGACAACATTTCCTTTCGACTTACTCATTTTCTCATTGTTTTCTCCAAGAATCATTCCTTGGTTAAATAGCTTTTGGAATGGCTCTTTCGTTGGCACAACGCCGATATCGTATAAAAATTTATGCCAAAAACGTGCATACAATAAGTGCAACACCGCATGTTCTGCCCCGCCAATGTAAATGTCGACCGGCAACCATTTTTCAAGCTTTTCAGGATCAGCTAATTGCTTATCGTTATGTGGATCGATGTAACGCAAATAGTACCAACAACTTCCTGCCCATTGCGGCATCGTATTCGTTTCACGGCGTCCTTTTTTACCTGTTTTCGGGTCGACGACGTTCACCCACTCTTCGATGTTCGCAAGCGGTGATTCACCTGTTCCTGATGGTTTAATTTCATCTGTTTTCGGCAACACAAGCGGCAACTCTTCTTCTGGCACTGGCGTCATCGTTCCATCTTCCCAATGGATGATCGGAATCGGCTCGCCCCAATAACGTTGACGGCTAAATAACCAATCGCGAAGGCGATACGATACTTTTTTCTCTCCTTTTCCGTTTGCCTCTAGCCATTCAATCATTTTTTTCGTTGCTTCTTCTTTATTCAAACCGTTTAAGAAATCAGAGTTCACATGTTCGCCGTCTCCTGTGTAAGCCTCTTTTGAAATATCCCCACCAGCAACAACTTCTTTGATTGGCAAATGAAACTTTTTCGCAAATTCATAATCACGCTCGTCGTGTGCTGGCACCGCCATAATTGCCCCTGTGCCGTAACTCATTAGCACGTAATCAGCGATCCAAATTGGCAATTTCTCACCATTGGCTGGATTGATTGCATACGCCCCCGTAAACACACCTGTTTTTTCTTTCGCTAAATCGGTACGTTCGAGGTCGCTTTTACTTTGAATTTGTTTTAAATACGCATCAACAGCTTCCTTCTGTTCCGGTGTTGTAATTTTTTCAACGAGCGGATGTTCAGGGGCTAACACGGCATAAGTGGCACCGAATAACGTGTCTGGACGCGTTGTAAACACCGTAAACGTTTCATGATGCCCGTCGACTTGGAAATGAATGTTTGCTCCTTCCGAACGACCGATCCAGTTGCGCTGCATTTCTTTAATGCTTTCTGGCCAATCAAGTTCTTCTAAATCTTCAAGCAAACGATCGGCATATGCTGTAATGCGAAGCATCCATTGTTTCATCGGCTTGCGAATGACCGGGTGTCCCCCGCGCTCACTTTTTCCATCGATCACTTCTTCGTTCGCCAATACCGTCCCAAGCGCTGGGCACCAGTTCACCGGCACTTCATCCATGTACGCTAATCCTTTTTCATATAACTTTAAGAAAATCCATTGTGTCCATTTGTAATAGTTCGGATCAGTCGTATTCACTTCGCGATCCCAGTCATACGAAAAACCTAATGATTTAATTTGGCGGCGGAAGTTGTTAATGTTTTTTTCCGTAAATTCGGCCGGGTCATTTCCTGTATCTAGCGCATATTGCTCGGCAGGCAATCCGAACGCATCCCACCCCATTGGATGCAATACGTTATATCCTTGCATGCGCTTCATACGTGCTAAAATGTCCGTCGCTGTATATCCTTCTGGATGACCGACATGCAATCCTGCACCAGATGGATACGGGAACATGTCAAGCGCATAAAACTTTCGCTTTCCGTCATCTTCCGTCGTTTTGAACGTTTTATTTTCTTCCCAATACTTTTGCCATTTTTTCTCGATTTCACGATGATTAAAACTCACGTGACAAACCTCCTTTTTATCCATTTTAAACAAAAATAAAAAACAAAAAACCTCCCATCCCAAAAAGGGACGAGAGGATTCTCCCGCGGTACCACCCTTGTTAGCGCACGAATCGTGCACTCACTTTCATCATTAACGCAGATTCACGGCGCACGCTACTTCATTCGCATACGCGACTCCAAGGCGAGTTCGTAAACAAATTTCGGTTGACTCGCACCATCCGTCAACTCTCTGTCGACCATTTGTTTACTACTACTCCTTTTCACCGTCATTTTCCATTATTTCATTATACATATTATTTTAAAAAATTTACGCCCTCGTTGCAAGTGTATTCAAGTGTTGTGTTGTTTCGTAACTAAGCAGTATAAGCAATTTCTATATAAATAAAAAATTCAAAATTTTATTTACTTTTTATTACTTTTTTTTTTATAATTAAGATGTTTTATAATAAATTTTAGAAAGGAAGGATAAATAATGAAAAATTTATACATATTCTTCTTATTTTTCATCCTTGTTTTTATATTCCCAATCTCTTCATTGGCTCAGAAGCCCCAAGGAGATGACTCAGATTGTATCGTTTGTGGTGAAGCAACATATAAAGTTACAAAAATTAGTGGACCTTCTCTTGTTACTGAAAAGTTTCAAACTTATTTAACCTCAGCATGGGCCTATTCTGACCGCTATGTATGGTCAGAAACTACTACAACTACGTTACAAATTACAGGTGGAGCAACTTTTGATATCACTGAAGCTATTAAAAACCAACTTAACCTAAGTTGGTCGAAAAGCAAATCTTATTCTGTAGCTATTCAAATTCCTGCAGATAAAAATAAATACTCAAAGCTTGGATTATTTGGTGATTTTAATAAATACTACGTAAAAGTAGTAAAAGATAAATTTGGTCAAGAAACAACCTCCCACCATGACGCATACGAGCCAACTTCAACTCATTATTTAAAAGTAGTTTACAAGAACTAAGCTAAAGGGTAGTAGTGCTTATGATTAGAAAGTCTCTTCTCATTTTCTGTGCGCTCGTCAGCTTTCTTTTTTTCGGATGCCAGTCGGAACGGATAAAAGGATTTATCGTTTTTGGGAAATGGGACGGTGTATATGTAGCAAAAAAAGATGATCCTTTCGTTCTTAATTTTATTTTACTAAGCGACAGCCCTCTAACGAACGTAACATCTATCGACTTTCCCGAAATCGCACATGCAATTGATGACATGCAATATGATCTTATCGAAGGTGATAAATACAAAGACTTTCAATTATTTAATATCGCTGTCAATTTACATTTAAAAGAAGTAAGTAGCACGACAATATCTAAAATAACTCTCATATTTGATCAAAAATACAAAGAGACATTCCCGATCGGTCATATCAAGTTAGTTGTAGGAGAGAAGGGGATATTTACTCCACAAAATGAGTATGTGACAGCTTATCCAAATACGCAATTTTTTCAAGCAAAGCTGAAAAACATTTCAGAGCACACAATTCAAATAAAGCGTGTAACTGTAGAAAACAGTTTTTTACAGATAAAAGATATAAAGATAAACGATAAATCAGAAAAACAGAGCATAGGGGCAAACGAAACAATAAATATTTATTTTACTCTCGCTGAAAAATCAGAACGAAAAGCTGACTTTTATATTGTTACACCAAAAATTGAATATGAATTAGCAGGAAAAACATCAAGCTCATATATTGACCCTGTTTTTTACGGGGTGACAACCCTTACCCCAGAAAAGCTAGACGATATGTTGAAGAAAAACTGAGCTATTCCCCACTCGGAGCATTTCCGAGTGGGGAAATTACGTTTCGTTATGATATTCTGCTTTCGCTTCTTGCCCTTTTTTTGCATTCCTTTGTTTCACTTCTTTTATCGGATCACCGAAATCTTTCGCATGCAACGTTTTTTGTTCTGGATTGTTTTGTTTCGAACGTTTTCTCACCTTTTTTCCTCCTAATGACGAAGTAAAATCATATCGTTTTGTAATTGTTCAAGTTGCAGACGCATGCGGTGTAATTGTTCGCGCTGTTGGGCGTTACAGCTTAACGAAAAATGCGCCAAATCGGTCACCGCATGTTCAAGCATTTGCTGAGCTTTTACATATTCTGTATCGTTATAATGTTCAAGCTTGCTCGCTTCTGTATATTGTTCTTTTGCATACCGAAGCACATCTTCACAATGTTGCAAAAACTCGTCCATCGACTGTCTTGTCGCCATACGCATCCCTTCCTTTCTTCCGTATCGCTTTATAGTTTGTACATTTTCTTGTCATTTATCACAGCGCCATTGAGTTTCCCGCTTAAATCGTGCTACAATGCTAAAATGATGCGAGGTGATGAATATGAATCCTTTTCCGTATACGAACGACAAGAAACGATACCATACATGGAATTATCATTTACGCCAAACGTTCGGTGAAAAAGTTTTTAAAGTGTCGCTTGATGCAGGATTCGATTGTCCAAATCGCGACGGTACAGTGGCATACGGTGGATGCACATTTTGTAGCGCAGCTGGTTCTGGTGATTTTGCTGGCAGACGAACAGACGATTTAGTCACCCAATTTCATACGATTAAAGAAAAAATGCATACAAAATGGAAAGATGGGAAGTATATCGCCTATTTTCAAGCGTTTACAAATACACATGCACCCGTTGACGTGTTGCGTGAAAAATACGAAACGGTATTACGTTTAGACGGTGTCGTCGGTTTATCGATCGCTACACGCCCTGATTGTTTACCGGACGACGTCGTCGACTATTTAGCGGAATTGAACGAACGAACGTATTTATGGGTCGAGCTTGGTTTGCAAACGGTTCATGAACAAACAGCTACGTTAATTAACCGCGCGCATGACTTTTCATGCTATGTGGAAGGTGTAGAGAAGCTACGCAAACATGGCATTCGCGTTTGTGCCCATATTATTAACGGATTGCCGCTTGAAACGTACGACATGATGATGGAAACAGCAAAAACGGTCGCTCATTTAGATGTGCAAGGCATTAAAATTCATTTGCTTCATTTGCTAAAAGGAACGCCAATGGTGAAACAATACGAAAAAGGAATGCTTCAATTTTTAACGTTCGATGAATATGTTCAACTCGTTTGTGATCAGTTAGAAGTATTGCCGCCAGAAATGATCGTTCATCGCATTACAGGAGACGGTCCGATCGATTTAATGATCGGTCCGATGTGGAGCGTCAATAAATGGGAAGTGTTAAACGCCATCGATGCCGAATTAGAGCGTCGCAATAGTTATCAAGGAAAAAAATATGTGCGAAAGGAAGACAGACGATGAAGCTGATGCGCATTTTGCCATTTGCCCGTTCACTCATCGACTTAGCAGTCAAAGAAGGCGATATCGTCGTCGATGCAACGGTCGGCAATGGTCACGATACGCTTTATTTGGCTGAACGTGTCGGAGAGTCTGGGCATGTGTTCGGCTTCGACATTCAAGCACAAGCGATCGAAAGCACAACAAAACGATTGCTTGAACACCACATGGAAGAACGGGTCACGCTTGTGCAAGCAAGCCACGCGGAGCTGCTTAGTCATATTCCTCCACAATACAAAGGACGCATAACCGGTGCGATGTTTAATCTCGGCTATTTGCCTGGAGGAGATAAACAAGTTGTGACAAAACCAAACTCAACGATTGCCGCCATTGAGCAATTGCTTGAAATCATGGCTCCTGAAGGAATTATTGTCCTCGTCATTTACCACGGTCATCCTGAAGGAGCGATTGAGCGCGATGCCCTTTTACAATACGTCTCAACGATCGACCAACAACGCGCACACGTCATTCGATACGAATTTATGAATCAAATCAATCATCCGCCGTTTATCGTTGCCATCGAGAAAAGGTAAAAAAGCAGCGATAGGTCTGTCCTATTGCTGCTTTGCTTTGTTAGTGAAATATTTCTTCTAAATGAACAAACAAACCTGGAAAGGAAACAGATTGAACAGTTCCGACACTTACTTTAATATCCGCCTGCTCGTATAGCCTATCTTTATTTAATACATAAACGGTCACGGCTTGTTTCATCGGATTGACAATCCAATATTCTTTTACACCATATTCCATATATAAATTAAACTTCGTCACTAAATCGTGCGCTTGATTCGAAGGACTGAGTATTTCAACAATTAACGTCGGAACTCCGACATATTTTGTGTCTGTAAATCCCGTTTGATCACAAATAATGCTTAAATCAGGAATGACGAGCTTTCTTTCAGAACATGTTTCACTCACTAGCTCAATGTCTGTGGGAGCGGCAAATACTTTACATGCCTTTCCTTTCAAATAATTCCCGAATATTGTATGAAGATTGCTTGATACGAGTTGATGCTGGATGCTAGGTGAAGGTGTCATATAAACGACGCCGTCAATATATTCTAATCTTTCATCACTATGTTGACGCATAATTAAATATTGTTCATACGTGACGTGTGAAAAGCGAGGTAACGACATATTCATCCCTCTCTTCTTTTCTTCCATTATACACCCGTTTTCTTCACGCATACATCCATTTTTGCCATTTTCGATACATTCGCCCGTTCCAATAAAAGAAATGAGATGTTACGCCACCTGAGCGCAACAATTGTTTTGCCAGCTTACGAATCGCGTTTTGCTCGTGCACTTTTTCGTCCGATAAATATAGCCCGAGCAACCCCCGATGAATAAAACGATGAAATTCGCGATGTGGCAACTGTGCGATATGCCGATCTGCTTCTTCAACGAAATGACATAAACGAGCGAATAACGTTTCCTCATTCGGATAATAAAAACAAAAATTTAAATCTCCACCTTGCCGATCTTCTTCTTGATCAATCAAATAATCAAGTAAAATGTGCAGCCCTTGCACGTACGGGAAATAGCTATTTCGTACCCGTTCAGCAAGACGTTGATCAAACGAATCGGTACAAGCGTAAGCGACTAAACAAAAAATGCCGAGCGTTGACCCAGAACAAGCGGAAAATTCATACCATTCCATTTTCGGCAACAATGCTTCATGTTGGGCAAACCATTGCTTCAAACGAGGAATGCGTTCTTCTTTTTTCACATGTTTATGTACTTGTAAGTCGCAATAATATGATGCAAGTTCATGTAAAAACGGGGCGATGATATGATAATGCCGAACTTCCGCTAACACCTGTTGGCACGTATCGACAAGGGCGTGCAAATAACCACCGTCGTCTTGTTCCACCCGATAACGATAATATGCCTCTTTTTTTGCCCCGACCGTTAACGCATGCATCATCGAATTGTGCAGTGCACGAAAATCAGTCGGATCGAGCGATGTGCTTCGATCGCATAAATTATCTAAGTAATCGCTAATTGTTTGATAAGCAACGATAAAACGAATGCATCGCTCCATCTCTTTTCCGGCAAGCAACGATAAAATCGCTCCTCCCTCGCAATGGAACGTTTTTGTCGCGATGCTCGCTAACGCTTGTTTGCGCAGTTCCTCGTCCGGAATAGCCTCCGCTCTTTTTTTCCAAATAGCTAATTCGCGATGAACGATCGGAAAAACGCGACGATATACAGCCCGCATTAAACTAAAAGGATTTGTTGGAACGCTCAATAAGCTCACCTCTTTGCAACTGCAACGTTAAAAACGTATGGGCATATAAAAATACTTGTTCTCGTTCAAGTTCGTTAAAAATTTCATGATATAGTTTTGGCCATTCTTTATACACTTTTTCACTAACCATCAACTGATCAAACCATGATTTCACTGCACTTTTATCGACAATTTTGTCATCCCCCGCCTGCATGACAAGCATCGGAACATCTGGTAATTGTGCAATTTTTTCATGAGCGATGCGAATCGCTTTCACTAACTCGCGATACCAACGAACAGACACTTTCGTCACATATAATGAATCGTTTTTATCCATCTCGCGCACTTCTTCATTTCGAGTCGCCATCTCTACCGTTAGCCCCGATGGGAACCGTTTTTTTGGATGAATGACGTTTAAAATGCGTGAGGCGATCTCAAGCGCTTTCGACGGATAATGAACGAGCCCTAAACATGGGGACGATAAAATGACACCGCGGACAGGCAGTCGCTTTTCTTGCAATGTGCGAATGACGACAAGCCCTCCCATGCTGTGGCCGAGTAAAAAAATGGGCTGTTCGTACACGCTCGCTTCATGCACCCAGCTTGCCACCGCCTCTATATATTCGTCAAATGAATCAATATGTCCTCGTCGGCTACGCGATGTCGTCCCTTGCCCTGGTAAATCCCCTGCAACAACATGAAAACCGTGCATACGAAACATTTCAATGAGCCATTTATACCGACCATGATGTTCAGCAGCACCGTGAACGATGACAATGGTACCTTTTGCGTTTTCTCCTTCCCATTTCCACATATACACCCCTCCTTGTTATTTACGAATAAACGAAAAATTTGTACACTAAATATAACAAAATGAAACGAAAGGGACGAGCCAAATGATTTATCCATACAAAGAACATACGCCAAACATTGCACCTTCCGCTTTCATCGCGGATTACGTCACTATTACAGGTGATGTAACCATTGGAGAGGAAACGAGCGTTTGGTTTAACACCGTCATTCGCGGAGATGTCGCCCCAACGATCATCGGCAACCGTGTAAACATTCAAGACAACTGTGTCCTCCACCAAAGCCCGAACAATCCGCTCATCATTGAAGATGATGTGACCGTTGGCCATCAAGTCATTTTGCATAGTGCCATCATAAGAAAAGGCGCTCTCATCGGTATGGGCTCTATCGTTTTAGACGGTGCTGAAATTGGTGAAGGAGCTTTTATCGGCGCTGGCAGTCTTGTTCCTCAAGGGAAAAAAATCCCTCCTCGCACACTTGCATTCGGACGTCCGGCAAAAGTGATCCGAGAATTAACCGAAGAAGATGAGCGTGAAATGGCGCGAATTCGCCGCGAATATGTTGAAAAAGGTCAATATTATAAATCGCTTCAATTAAACAAACCACGCGATAAATAAGCGTGGTATTTTTACATTGCTTTATTATTGACTTAACATATATATTTTATCATAAGTTCAGGGGGATTTGCTTATGTTGAGAAAATGGTACGATTGGGAATGCAAGTTGTTTTACAGCATTAATCGTTATTTTGATCGTAAGTGGCTTAACGCATATTTTCGTTCGATTACACACGCTGGCGGGGCGACATGTTCAATTACGGCTGTCATGCTAGCTGTTTGGCTGTTGCGTGACGAATGGCGGGATGCTGCTATCGCTAGTGCCATCGCATTAGCACTTAGCCATATTCCTGTCGCAATCATGAAAAAAATGTACCCACGCAAACGACCGTATATTTCACTTCATAACACAAAAGTAACAAAAAATCCGTTAACTGATCATTCGTTTCCATCCGGACATACAACCGCAATATTTTCTGTCATCATTCCATTTTTACTATACGCCCCGGCATTAACGATTTTTCTCTTGCCCATCGCGTGTAGTGTCGCGATTTCGCGCATTTATTTAGGGCTTCATTATCCTTCTGATGTGCTCGCAGGCGGTATGCTCGGTACGTTGTTTGGCGTCGCTTCATTTTCTGTGATTTTATAAGGGAGGAATCGTCATGAAAGTTGCTTTATTTACTGACACGTTTGCCCCTGAAGTGAATGGCGTCGCCCGAACATTAAAGAGATGGGTCGACTTCTTAGAATCTCGTGGAATTGACTTCCGCGTTTTCGCTCCAGAAACGCAAACAGATGATTTTTCTACAAACTATATTTATCACTTCAAAAGCTTTCGTTTTTTTCTTTATCCTGAATGTCGCTTAGCCATCCCGAACATGATGACAATACGCCAACAACTAGAGCAATTTCAACCAACGCTTATCCATATCGCTACCCCATTTAATATCGGCTTATGTGGCTTGCATTATGCAAAAAAAATGAATATCCCTTTCGTTGCCTCATATCACACTCATTTTGACCAATATTTGCACTACTACAACCTCGATTTTTTATCCCATTGGTTTTGGCGCTATACGCACTGGTTTCATCGCTCAGCGGAAAAAATTTTTGTCCCTTCCGAAGAAACGCTAAATCACTTGCAACAACGTGGTTTTACAAACTTGCACATTTGGTCGCGCGGTGTTGATTGCTCAACATTTTACCCGCGTGAGAATAACGAATCGTTCCGAAAAACATATCATATCACGGAACGTCATATCGTTTTGTACGTTGGGCGCTTAGCGAGAGAAAAAAATGTCGATATACTTATTGAACTTGCCAAACAAATGTCACCTTCTATTCGTTGGGTGATCGTCGGGGATGGACCGTTAAAAGAACATTTAAAACAGCAAGCTCCAAAAAACGTCACGTTTACTGGTTTTTTAAATGGAGAAGCACTCGCAGAAGCATACGCAGCTGCAGATATATTTGCATTTCCATCTCCTACAGAAACGTTTGGGAATGTTGTGTTAGAATCATTTGCATCAGGCACTCCTGTTGTTTGTGCAAATCGCGGTGGGGTTACAACCATCGTCACTGAACAACAAACAGGATTATTACGCCCTCCTGATGATTTAAACGCTTGGAAAGAAGCAATTGAATACTTATTGAAAGATGAACAAAAAAGAAAACAAATGGGGAAGTGTGCTCGAGAATATGCAAAAACGAAAGACTGGAATAACATATTCATCGAACTTCTTTCTCATTATGAACAAGTGGCGCACAAACGTTTCTCTCATTACGCGTAAGAGCGAGCAAGGGGAGATTCACTTTCCTTCTGCGTAAACAGCATGCCAAACCATAATGTCCAACATTTTTAGCTACTATCGCCTTTCCCTGTCCTATGATCATCAAGCGACTGTAAAAGAACATACTTGTGAAAAAAGAGAGAGCTACATTCCGTAACTCTCTCTCCTTTCTTACTTCGCCAACTGTAACGCTTGTTGTTTTAACACTTCTGCTTTATCTGTACGTTCCCATGGAAGATCAATATCTGTGCGACCAAAGTGACCGTAAGCAGCTGTTTGTTTGTAAATCGGGCGACGAAGATCAAGCATTTTAATAATACCCGCCGGACGAAGATCAAAGTTGTTGCGCACCACTTCAATTAATACATCTTCAGATACTTTGCCCGTGCCGAACGTATCAATTGAAATCGATACAGGTTTTGCAACACCGATCGCATATGCTAACTGCACTTCACATTTATCCGCAAGACCTGCCGCGACAATGTTTTTCGCTACGTAACGCGCCGCATACGCTGCTGAGCGGTCTACTTTCGTCGGATCTTTTCCTGAAAACGCTCCGCCGCCGTGACGTGCATAACCACCGTATGTGTCAACGATAATTTTACGTCCTGTCAACCCTGCGTCACCTTGTGGACCACCGATGACGAAACGCCCTGTTGGGTTGATGAAATATTTTGTGTTTTCATCGATCAATTCTGCTGGAACGACAGGTTGAATGACATGTTCTTTAATATTGCGCACAATTTGATCTTGTGTAATTTCTGGATGATGTTGTGTAGAAACAACAATCGTATCGATACGTACAGGTTTGCCGTTTTCATCGTACTCGACTGTCACTTGCGTTTTTCCGTCTGGACGTAAGTACGGTAAAATGTCTTCTTTACGCACTTCCGCTAAACGACGTGCAAGTTTGTGTGCAAGAGAAATTGGTAGCGGCATAAGTTCTTTCGTTTCGTTGCACGCGAAGCCAAACATTAGTCCTTGGTCACCTGCACCGATCGCTTCGATTTCTTCATCTGTCATTTGTCCTTCGCGAGCTTCTAACGCTTTGTCAACACCCATTGCGATATCTGGCGACTGTTCATCAATTGACGTCAATACTGCGCACGTATCTGCATCAAAGCCGTATTTTGCACGCGTATAGCCAATTTCACGAATTGTTTCACGAACAATTTTCGGAATATCTACATATGTAGATGTTGTAATTTCTCCACTCACTAAAACAAGTCCTGTTGTTACACTCGTTTCGCACGCAACACGCGCATTCGGATCATTCGCTAAAATCGCATCTAAAATCGCATCGGAAATTTGGTCACAAATTTTATCCGGATGCCCTTCCGTTACAGATTCAGATGTAAACAGACGACGTTTAGGCATTCAAACATTCCTCCTCAGTATAGTGACAAATGATACGGTACTCATCCCTCTTATTATGGTCTATCGTGAAAAAAACCTTTCCCTCAGAGGAAAGGTTTTTGCATTTGTCTGCGCCTTTCACTCTTATCGTTCAAGGGCGTCCCCTTGCCACAGGTTAGCACCTTTTCACGTATGTGACGGTTGCTGGGCTTCATCGGGCCTGTCTCCCTCCACCAACTCGGGATAAGAGTATCCGTTCATCTCAGCATCATATCACATCTGTATGAAGCGAGTCAACGTTTTTTCTACTGCAATGATCTTGAAAATAAATTCAAGAAAAATACACGAATTAGTATGGACTATTTATTAAAATGTGTTATACTTTTTACATAAAGATAAATCAAACAAAGGTAGGTTTTGTCCGATGAATTCCATTGAATTGACGAACAAATTATCAACACTCTTACAAAAGGATGGGGTTTTTCATAACTTATCTGTACCGCAATTAGTAGAAAAAGTATTAACTCGCAAAGAAGGCGTTCTCACTTCGTCAGGTGCAGTTTGTGCAACAACTGGAAAATATACAGGTCGTTCTCCAAAAGATAAATATATTGTGGAAGAACCGTCTGTGAAACATAAAATTGATTGGGGAACTGTCAATCAACCAATTTCTGAAGAAGTATTTGATAAACTGTACAATAAAGTGATCGATTATTTAATGACGAAAGAAGAAATATTTGTATTCAACGGCTTTGCAGGCGCGGATCCAGCTTATCGTTTGCCAATTCAAGTTGTCAATGAATTTGCTTGGCATAACTTATTTGCTCATCAATTGTTTATTCGTCCAACAACAGAAGAATTACAAACGCATGAACCACAATTTACGGTCATTTCTGCACCGACATTTAAAGCGGATCCAGCTGTTGACGGCACACGTTCAGAAACGTTTATTATCATCTCATTTGAACGTCGTACCGTGCTGATTGGTGGAACAGAATATGCAGGGGAAATGAAAAAATCGATTTTCTCGGTCATGAACTTTCTATTGCCAGAACAAGGAATCTTTCCGATGCATTGTTCAGCAAACGTAGGTCAAGAAGGAGATGTGGCGCTCTTTTTCGGTTTATCGGGCACAGGAAAGACAACGCTTTCTGCTGACCCAAACCGTCGCCTAATCGGCGATGACGAGCACGGTTGGTCAAATAACGGCGTGTTCAATATTGAGGGCGGGTGTTATGCGAAATGCATTAACTTATCGCGCGAAAAAGAGCCGCAAATTTTCGATGCGATTCGCTTCGGTTCTGTATTAGAAAACGTCATGATTGATCCAGACACACGCATACCAAACTATGACGATGCGACGTTAACCGAAAATACGCGCGCAGCATACCCGCTTGAAGCAATGGATAATATCGTCCAACCGAGCGTTGCAGGTCATCCGCATACGATCGTCTTTTTAACAGCCGATGCGTTTGGTGTATTGCCTCCAATTAGCAAATTAACAAAAGAACAAGCAATGTATCATTTCTTAAGCGGCTATACAAGCAAGTTAGCGGGCACAGAGCGCGGAATTACCGCACCTGAAGCAACGTTTTCTACTTGCTTTGGCTCACCGTTTTTACCGCTTCCTGCAACGTGCTATGCAGACATGCTCGGACAAAAAATTGACGCTCATGGCGTGCAAGTATTTTTAGTGAACACCGGTTGGACGGGAGGCGGATACGGTGTTGGTGAACGGATGAAACTGTCTTATACGCGCGCAATGGTCAAAGCTGCGTTGGAAGGCGAATTAAACAACGTAGAAACCGTTCAAGACCCAATTTTCGGTCTGCATATTCCGCTCCACGTCCCAGGTGTACCTGATGAAGTATTGCAACCAAAAAGTACATGGACAGATCAAGAAGCGTATGAACAAAAAGCAAAAGAACTTGCGGCGAAGTTCCGTGAAAACTTTAAAAAATTCACAAACGTTGATCCACGCATTGAACAATTCGGTGGACCAATCGCATAAATGAAAAGGCTGCCTGTTTTCGGCAGCTTTTTCATTTTTCATATGTTCGTACAAACCATTTCATTCAATGAAACATATAGTAGTACATAGAAATAAAGAAAAGGAGGTTAAAAATGAATCAACTATTTGCGATTCCTCAATTAAAAGATATACGCCACCTTCTTCCCATTCGTTCTGGCCAATCGTATAAAAAAACAACACTTCAAAAAAAAACGCACATCATTATTCATCATAGTTTAACGAAAACAGGCTCGGCATTTGCATTCGCCAATTATCATGTAAGTAAAGGATGGCCAGGCATCGGATACCATTTCGTCATTGAACAAGACGGAACCATTCATTTTTGCAACGACTTAGAAACGATTAGCTACCATGTCGGCAATCATAACAGTTACTGTATCGGCATTTGTTTAACCGGCGATTTTCGCACACAACAACCGACGGATGAACAAAAACAATCATTGAGAACGTTATATAAAACGCTGGTAAACATCTTGCCGAACTATAAAGACGTGAAAGGACATAATGAGCTAAAAGGATATGAATGGAAACAATGCCCTTGTTTTAACTATGCGCAAGTATTAGCAGAAAACGAAAACGTCGAAATGAAAGAAGAAATGAAACAGTATACTGTCGAACAAGGAGATACGCTATGGGCAATTAGTCGAAAAACAGGGGTAAGTGTAAAAACGTTATTGCGCCTAAATCCAAACGTTGATCCAAGAGCATTACAGCCCGGGCAACAAATAATCATTGAGAAGCGAGTAAAAAAAGAAGAAGTGAAGACACCATCACAACCATCCAATCAAACACCGAAGCAACAAAATCCAATTGAACAACTGATAAATAAGCTTCCGAATAAAGTATTGCGATATAGCGATCGCGGTGAAGACGTTCGCATCTTACAACAAGCGCTAAATATGATCAATTTTAAATGCGGAACAGAAGACGGAGTATTTGGCAAAAAAACGTTAGATGCTGTGAAACGAGTGAACCTTATGTTTTCAGGCGGAAATAAAAAGTGTGAGTAAAATATTTGTGGGTGACATTCAGGAATGATTCCCCGACGAGGGTTGCGAACTTTTGTTCGCGACGCTCGTCGGGGCCACCAAGCGAAGCGCGGTAGAAAAAAGCAAATGTCATGCAAAAAGGACTCTCTCCCTGCTATGATGGTGATGACCAACATCAATAAAACAGGAGGGAGAGAGTCCATGAAACATTTTACCACAGAATGGCCTTTATTAAAAGAGCTGGAGGAACAATTAGTCAGAACTCTTCAAAAGGTGTTCGCTGTCTTGTTGGCGGCCCTTTTGGAG